>NZ_CAXTGZ010000266.1:0-2784 GCF_964243625.1 uncultured Caballeronia sp. | reverse complement strand
CCGTGAAAGTTTCCGTGTCGAGCCGTAGAATCGTCGTAACTCGAGCATGCCGATTCCTTTCTTTCTAATGGCCGACAATGAACACACCCGTTACGAACCAACCCGAGATCTGGCTGATCCGTCATGGCGAAACAGAATGGAGCAAGTCGGGCCAGCACACCGGCCGCACGGATATTCCGCTGACTGACCATGGCCGCGAACAGGCGCGGGCACTCCGGCCGGTGCTCGCCGCGCAAAGCTTCGATCTCGTGCTGCACAGCCCGATGAGCCGTGCACGCGACACGTGTGAGGAAGCCGGCTTGATCGCGCACGCTGAAGAAGAGCCGCGTTTGAGCGAATGGAACTACGGCATCTACGAAGGCCGCAAGACGGCGGATATCCGGGCTGAAGAGCCGGACTGGTCCGTGTGGACATCGCCGATACCGGAAGGCGAGAGCGTTCAGGATATCCAGGCGCGGGCCGAATCCCTGATCGCGCGTTTGCTTGGTACGCACGGCCGTATTGCGCTCTTTTCCCACGCACACTTTCTACGCGTGCTCGGCGCCTGCTGGATGGCGGATTCGGCCGCGCTCGGCGCACATCTGTTGCTCGATACCGCGTCCGTCAGCGTGCTCGGCTTCGATCGCGAATCGCGCGCGCTCAAGCAGTGGAACGTCACGCACAGGCCGGCCTAGAACAGGTCCTCGTGACGGCAATTCACAAGGATCTCGGCGACGCTCGCGGTATTCGGCATCGCGATCGTGTTGGCGATGAGCACCGCCAGATCCTCGGGCTGTGTCATTGCTTGCGGTTCGAGATCCGCGATGCCGGCCGCCATGTCCGTGTTCACGAAGCCCGGGCAAATGGCGGTTGCACGAATGCCATCGTCCCATCCGGCGCGCCGGACGGCGTGGTTCAACGCAATCACCGCATGCTTTGACATCTGGTAACCCGCGTTCAGGTTCTTCACGCGCTTTCCCGACAGCGATGCAATCTGCACCACGCGTGCATCGCCGGGTTTGCGCAGATGGGGCAACGCAGCCTGGATCAATCGGAACGGCGCCTTGACGTTGATGTCCAGCGTCTCTTCGAGCATGTCGTCGGTGCCGTCTTCCAGCGTGATATGCGTACAGATCCCGGCGTTGCTGATCAGCACGTCCAGTTGTCCGAAGTGTTCGATACTGGCGTCGACCCAACGGCGTGCGCTTTGCGGATCGCGGGCTTCATACGGGAACGTGAAGGCATCGAATGGAAATTGCGCCGACGACGGATCGCGCATTCCCAGCGATAACCGATACCCGCGTTTATGCAATTCCGTCGCAACCGCCAGTCCGATACCGCGATTCGCGCCGGAGATCATCGCTACTTTGCTCATTGCCGTGGGTCCTTAGAAGCCTGCATCGATCACGATCTTCGTGCCGTCGCTGAAGCGGTTCAGCCGGAACATATGTGGATCGACAAGCGGTGTGTCGTTCGTGACAAGATCAGCCATCAGTTTGCCTGCCGCCGGTCCAATGCCGAAACCGTGCCCCGAAAACCCTGTGCCAATAAAGAGTCCCGGCACCGTTTGCACGCCTGAAATGACGGGAATCGCGTCGGGCGTGATGTCCATCAGTCCCGCCCAGCGCTGCGCGATACGCGCGCCGCTCATGTGCGGAAAGACCTTCACGAACTCGCGCAAACCGGCATCGGTGTATTGCGAAATCGGCTCCGGATCGAGCGTGCGGACGTCTTCGAACGCGGTGCGTTTGTCGAGCGCCCATTTACGCGGACGGCGCATTTCTTCGAAGAAACGTTCGCCTACGCCAATGCGCAGCGCGCCCAACTGGCTCTTGAGCGCCGGGATGTATTTGGGGAAAAGCCTGAAGCTGTCGGGCGTGATATCCGTATAAGTGCGAAAGCCGAAAGCGATCGTATAACCGCCGTCCGCGCGCTTGCGGAATGCGAACTCCTTGTTGCTCGCGCTCACGGCGGGACCGCCCTCGATGGGCGCGGTACGCAGCACGGACGCCTTGACCATCAACTGCGGCACATCGATACCCAGGTTCCCGCAGAACAGCCGCGACCACGCGCCGCCCGCGACGACCACGCTTTTGCAGCGGATCGTACCAAGTTCGGTGACGACGGCGCTCACGCGGCCCGCGCTGGTTTCAATGCCGCGCACGGCGCACGGCGTCAGGATTTTCACGCCGCGTTTGCGCAACGCGTTTGCAATGGCGGGCGCGGCTTTTTGCGGTTCGGCGCGGCCATCGCCCGCTGTGTACAACCCACCCTTGAACGCACGCGATGCACCCGGCAACAGGTTCGCCACGGCCTTGGCGTCGATCTCACGTGTATCGAATGCGTCCTTGCCGGCCAGTGCCTGTGCTTTCTCGAGCCACACACGATGCGCTTCCATCTTGGCGTCATCGTTGGCCATGTACAGGATGCCGCATTGCTTGAAACCGGTATCGATCCCAAGCGTTTCATCGAGCTTGCGCCACAGCTTCAGGCTCTCGATGCTCAGTTCGAACTCGCGCATGTCGCGATGCGTGACGCGCACCCAGCCCCAGTTGCGGCTCGACTGTTCGCCGGCGATATGCCCCTTCTCGCATACCGCCACGCGCAGGCCTTTCTCGCTGAGATAAAGCGCCGTGCTCACGCCGATGATCCCGCCGCCGACTACGACGACGTCCACTTCGGCGGGCAGGGTGGTGTCGTCGGCGACGGTCTCGACTTGTGGTCCCATATGACGTTCTTTCTCCGCTTCGTTTTTAAAGCTGCGTAGTCACGCATGAGTTAGTTATGTTGCCCGGTCATGCTGGT
>NZ_CAXTGZ010000265.1:0-8092 GCF_964243625.1 uncultured Caballeronia sp. | reverse complement strand
GCCAGTTTCACTTTCATAGCGTTCATATGCTTCTGGAAGCGCGCCCCGGCCGCGTATGGCGTGCGGATGAAACGCGTGAAAACAAGTTTGTTTTCATTGGCCGCGATCTGGATATGCCACGTCTTCGGAAAGCGTTCGCAGATTGTCTTTGCCCGTCGTGAATCTCTAACCTCAAGGAGCCTGCAATGAAAAAGTCTGAAGCGTTCACGCTTAGCATCGGTGTCCTGGCTGTTGTCGACACTTATGTCACCGCCACCGTTTTTCCAGTCCCGGTATGGGTGACGTTTATCGCGTGGGCGTCGTTCTTCGTGGTCGGCGGCGGGCCAGCCGGGTTCGTTCAGAGCGTTGCATCGAACCTGGTCGGGCTTGTCATTGCATCGCTCTCGCTGCTCGCGATCGCAAGCTCGGCACAGACACCCATCATCGCCGCTATATGCGTAGGCGTAGGCAGCGCGGCAATGGTGCAGGCATCGAAGCTCAAGTTGCTCAACGTTCTACCTGCGGTGGTGTGGGGCTTTGCATCGACGGTCGGCACCACGGTAGCAACGGGCAAGGCCATCACGACTGCGGGCATTCACAATCCTGCGCTCGTCGCCGCGGCCGCGCTGATTACCGGTGCGCTGTTCGGCATCGTCTCGGAAGTGCTCGGCGATGCGCTTACGCGCAAGCCCGAACCGCAGCTCAACTGATTTCACGGAAAGGAGAGTAGAGAATGAAACTCCAGCACAACCTCGGCGGACTCGAGAATCTCGGCCCGGTGAATGTGGAAACGAATGTGTTCGTGCAGCCATGGGAGAAACGCATCTTCGGCATCCACACCGTGATGATGGCCGAGAGCACGCACCTCGCTGACGCGCTGCCACGCTATCCCATCGCCGAGTTGCCCACTGCATTCAAGAACACGTGGACATGGGCGTCCCTGCGTACCGGCGCCGAAGGGATGCAGCCGTTCGAGTACTTCAAATATCGTTACTACGAGAAGTGGCTGATGGGCATTTCGCAGTTTTTCATCGATGAAGGTTATGTATCGGCTGACGAGCTCGACGAAAAGACTCGCCATTTCCGCGCTAATCCGCAAGCTGCACTTCCGGATCAACCCAACCCAGCGATCGCCACGCAAATCAACGCGTATCTGGTGAAAGGCGACTCGGGCTTCCACGAGTTCAAGGAGGCGCCGCGTTTCGCAGCAGGCGCGCGCGTGCGCGTGGCCGACCCCGACGCGGTGGATCACACGCGGCTGCCGGGGTATTTGCGCAACAAGGAAGGAACGGTGGATCTCGTTTATCCCGGCGCATTTTCCTACTTCGTGTCGACGGGACCAGACGGAATCGGTCACGCGATGCCGGTGTATCGCGTGGCGTTCGATGCGGCGGATATCTGGGGCAAGGAGAAAAGCGAGCCCAACACGACCATCTACGCCGATCTGTTCGACGCCTATCTGCTTGCCTCCGACTGACATCTTCACCATGAGCCAGGAACCGACAACATGAGCGAACTATTCAAATACGACGATGAACGCGAAGCCGCGAGTGCAGCAAGGGTTCGCGCGCTGGAGGCGCTGCTGATCGAGAAAGGTGTGCTCGGCAGCGATTCCGTCGACACCGTGCTCGGCCATTTCGAAACGATTGCGGGACCGTTCAACGGCGCACGCATCGTGGCGCGCGCCTGGGTGGACCCGGCATTCAAGCAACTCCTGATAGACGACACACCCCAAGCCATTGCGTCCATGCAACTCCCGCAAGGCATGGATGGCGCCGAAGGCGAGCACATGGCGGCGGTCGCAAACGGCAACGGCGTGCACAACCTGATCATCTGCACGCTGTGCTCGTGTTATCCATGGCCGGTCCTCGGCTTGCCACCGTATTGGTACAAGGACCCTGTGTTCCGTGCACGCGGCGTGCGCGAACCACGTGCGGTGCTGCGCGAATTCGGCGTTCCTGTCGCGCCGGAAACGGAGGTCAAGGTCTGGGACAGCAGCGCGCAGATCCGATGGTTCGTCATACCCGAACGACCCGCCGGAACGGACGGCATGAGCGAAGATGAACTGGCTGCCCTCATCACGCCGGAAGCGATGATGGGCGTGGCGCTCGTGCCTTCGCCATTATCCGCAGCATCGGTTGCGGCCTGATCATGTTCACGCGCTTCGAGGAATACGCCGCGTCGAGCATGCTCGGCCAACCTGATTCGCCGCCACGCCTGCAAGGCAAGTTTCTCTTCGACAAACCCTGGGAACGCGAAGTCTTCGGCCTTGCGCTGTCGTTATCGAAGGCCGGTTATTTCGAATGGGAAGCCTTCCGGCAGAACCTGATCGAATCCATTGCGCAATGGGAGGACGGCTATTGCGAGGGGCAACCGCGCTGGGACTATTACGAACGCTTTTTTGTCGCACTGAAAAAAACGCTCATAGAGACAGGCGTGCTGTCGGCTTCCGAAATGGCGCAGATCGATGCGGTATTCGCAGATGCCGGCGCCTGAGCGATCACTTATTCACATCCGGGCTCACGCCCTCTGGAGATTCACATGATGAACGAAGCTGTACTCGATCCGATTGCACTCCCCTCGCCGCTACCCGTTCGCGAACTGATGCCGTGGGCCATTTTTGGCGGCCTGATCATGCTTCTTGCCATCTACTTTGTCGGCGCGGAAGAAGGCGCTACATCGTTGGTTCCGGGAATGTACGTGCATGAATTTGTCCACGACGGCCGGCATTTGCTCGGCTTTCCCTGCCACTGACAAGGAGCGTCCCATGGTCGGTAAATTATTGGTGCGCGGCATGCTTGCGGGAATCGCCGCCGGCTTGCTGACTTTCAGTTTTGCAAAGATCGCAGGCGAGCCGCAAGTCGATCAGGCGATATCGTTCGAGCAAAAAGCGGATGAAGCCAAAGGCGAAGCGCCCGAGCCCGAACTCGTCAGCCGTCACACGCAGGCGGGCATCGGATTGCTCACGGGAGTGCTTGCGTATGGCGCGGCGATAGGCGGATTATTCGCACTAAGCTTTGCCGCGATGATCGGCCGGGTCGGCAAGCTTGGCGCGAAACCATTGTCCGCACTGATCGCGCTCGGCGGCTTCGTTGTCCTGGTCGTTGTGCCCGGGATCAAGTATCCGGCTAATCCACCATCGGTCGGGGACCCGGAGACGATCGGCTTCAGGACCGGTCTCTACTTCCTGATGATTGCCATTTCCCTGGCAGCGATGGTGTTTTCGCTTGGCGTTCGACGCGCTGCGCTAAGTCGGCTTGGCGCCTGGAACGCGTCTATTATTGGCGGTGCACTATTTGTCGTGGTCATCGCCGCCGTGCAGATTGCGATGCCCGCAATCAATGAAGTGCCAAGCGCTTTCCCCGCGGTGCTGCTCTGGAAATTTCGCCTGGCGGCCTTCGGAATGCAGGTGATCATGTGGACTGCGCTGGGGCTTTTATTCGGAGCCCTCGCAGAGCGAAGCCTGCACAGCGTGTCGTCGCGGCAAGCCATGCCGCGGGCTTACTCAAACGGTTAGTCGTCGAATCCTGGGACTGCGTATGCGCAAGATCACCGTCGCTATGGTGTTGTTTCCCGGCTTTCAGTTGCTTGATATCGCAGGCCCCAAGGATGCGTTCGCCGAAGTTCGCATCCTGAGTCACGGGGAATGCGAGTACGAGATGCTGACAGTCGGGACCACTCGCGGTTCCGTACGGTCATCGAGCGGCCTCACGGTCGTCCCCGACAGGACGATCTTCGACCCGTGCCCGCAGTTCGATACGGTCATCATCCCTGGCGGCCTCGGCATCTTCGAAGTGCTGGAAGATTCCACGCTTAGCGAGTGGCTCGTCAGGCAACGCCGTCTCAGCCGCCGTATCGCCGCGATTTGCAACGGCGTCTTCGCGTTCGGTGCGGCAGGCATGATCGACAACCGTACCGTCACCACTCACTGGATGGACGCAGCGCGCCTCGCCACCATGTTCCCGAAGGCGAATGTCGAACCCGACCAGATCTATGTCAAGGACGAAGGAATTTATACGACTGCGGGCGTGACAGCGGGTATCGACCTGGCGCTGGTGATGATCGAGGAGGACTTCGGCAAAAAGATGGCGCTGGATGTCGCCAAGTATCTGATCGTGTATGTCCGGCGCGCGGGAGGTCAATCACAGTTCAGTCCGCTGCTCGAAACCCAGGCTGCGGCCGATTCGCAGATCCAGCCCGTCAGGCAGTACCTGCTCGACAATCTTCATCTGCCGCACACCATGACATCGCTTGCCCAGCGGCTGAACATGAGCGCGCGCAATCTCTCACGGGTTTTCAGCAAGGAATGTGGCGTCAGCCTTATCGCGTTTCTCAACGACGCACGTATCGATGCCGCCCGGCGTTATCTCGAGAGCACGGACCACGCCGTATCCGTGATCGCGCGGCGCTGCGGCTTCGAAAACGCCGATACGCTCAGGCGCACATTCAGCAAGCGCCTGCATATCAGTCCGATGGAATACCGCCAGCGGTTCCGGTCCAACGATCTGGGCAATGCCGAAAGTGGTTCGAAAAGGGACCGGGTGTCCGAGAAGGTTTGATCAGCGGGTACGGCCACGCGGGGCGACGAGCGGCCCTGTTCCATTCATTTCGCGCTAGCATGCATTCCACTGAATTGATGACCGGAAGGCATGCCAATGAGCTTCGACGAAAAAATACTGAACGGCATGGGCGTATTGAGTGCGATCGTCAACAGCGGCAGTTTCGCCGCTGCGAGCGAGGCGCTCGACATGTCGCAGTCCGGCGTCAGCCGTTCCGTTGCGCGACTCGAAGCGCGGCTCGGCATCAGGCTCTTCGACCGGACCACGCGTTCGGTGACGCTCACCGACGAAGGCCGCCGTTTCTACGAACAAATCGTGCCGTTGCTGAGCGGGCTTGAAGAGGCGGCGGCATCGGCGTCGCTTGGCGCGAGCGCCGTGCGCGGACGCTTGCGTGTGAATATCGATCCGTTTTTCTCGCGTCTCTTTCTCGGGCCGCGGCTGGGTGCGTTCGTCGAGAAGTATCCGGAACTGCAACTCGATCTGATCACGCGCGATCAACTCGGCGATATGGTCGCCGACGGTTTCGATCTCGCCGTGCGCTTCGGCGAACCGCGCGAGTCTGCACTGATCGCAAGGAAGCTGCTCGATACACGCATCATCACGGTGGCGTCGCCAGGGTACATCAAGAAGTACGGGCGGCCACTCGCACCTGTGGACCTCGAACGCGAGCCGCATACCTGCATCAACTTTCGCGACCCCGAAACGGGCCGGCCGTTTCCGTGGGAGTTTCATCGCGGGAAGAAGAAGGTCGTCATCGCAGCGCGCGGCCGGCTTAGCGTCAACGACGTCGGCACCATGCACGGCGTGTGTCTTGCGGGTCATGGCATTGCACAGGTGCTGGCACTCGGTGTCGAGCAGTTGCTCGCAAGCGGCCGGCTGATCGACCTGTTTCCCGACTGGGCCGATGAAACTTTTCCGCTTTATGCGGCTTATCCGTCGCGTCATCATTTGCCGGCGAAGGTCCGCGCGTTTTTTGATTTTCTCGTGTCGCTGACCGGCGTGCCGCTCGAGGACAACGCTTAGCCACTAAAAAATCTTCCACGTCCGCCTAAGGATTTATTCCGTCTCCCGACAAAAAATATTCGCGCGATCACGGAATAATCCACAAGCTTGATCGTTTAGGTGCTCCGTCGAACACCAGTCAAGACGATTATTAGTTAGGAAACCCTATATCATTCCGGTGGAAATACTTTGGAATAAATCATTCGATGCGCGCGTTCAGAGTGAGACGTTCGGACGCTTGAAGGAGACAGGCAACCGGCTGCGGAGGCAGACGGCGCCCGTCTCCGGCGAATCCATGTCGTCTGCCGGCCGTGCTTTCAAAAAAGAAGCGACCGGCGGACATCACTCATACGCGCCAAGAGGAAAATTCCAATGAAACTTAAGCAAAAGCTTGCCTTGTCCGTGATGCTTGGACTCATCGTTGCAACGCTCGCAGCATGTGGCGGCAGCGATTCCAACTCGAACAACAACGCGGCGGTGACGGGTCCATTCAAGACCACGTTGCTCGTCTCCGACGGCAGCACGCCGGCCGCTCATACCGACGCCAATCTGCAAAACGGCTGGGGCATCGCGTTCAATCCGACGGGTGTGATGTGGGTATCGGACAACGCCACGAGCAAGTCCACGCTGTACGACGGCAACGGCGTGCCGCAATCGCTCGTGGTCAGCATTCCGGCCGCTGCGAACGGCCGCGCGGGAGGCCCGACCGGCATCGTGTTCAACACGAGCACGGACTTCCAGATCAGCGCGAACGGCGCCACGAGCAACGCGCTGTTCATGTGGGCGACGGAAGCGGGCACCATCGCGGGCTGGTCGCCCAAGGTCCTGCCGACCACTGCTGTCATCGGCTTCGATGACGGCGCCGGCGCCGCGGTCTACAAGGGCCTCGCAATCGGCAAGAACGCGACGGGCAATTTCCTGTACGCGACCGACTTCCACAACAACAAGGTCGATGTCTTCGACAAGACTTTCAACAAGGTCCAGCTTGCCGGCAGCTTCCAGGACCCGTCGCTGCCTGCGGGTTTTGCGCCGTTCGGCATCAACGTGACGGGCACGACGGTCACCGTAACGTATGCGAAGCAAGGCACCGATGGCTCTAGACAGGTCAACGGCGCAGGCAACGGCGTGATCGATACCTTCGATACCGATGGCCACTTCATCAAGCGCATCGCCTCGGGCGGCGCGCTGAACTCGCCCTGGGGTATCGCGATGGCGCCGGCCAATTTCGGCGCGGTGAGCAACGACCTGCTGATCGGCAACTTCGGCGACGGCACCATCAACGCGTTCGACCCGACAAGCGGCGCGTTTCTCGGCGCATTGACGCAGGCGGACGGCACGCCGATCAGGCAAACGGGCATCTGGGGCATGTCGTTCGGCAATAACGCCGCAAGCCAGCCGACCAACACACTGTTCTTTGCAGCCGGTCCGAGCCCGGCCACCGGCATTTACGGCCGTATCGATGCGCAGTAAGCAGAGCGGGAACCGTCGTTGCCGCCGACAACCGGCGGCAACGATTTACCCCAAACAAATATTACCGTTTTACCTGCACAGCCTGAAAAGGCCCGTCAATCAACGGTCTTGAGATTTACTATCGGGGCTTTCACTAACTCCCATATTTTTTTGGCTTGGTAACCTGCTGCGATTCTGTTGCGGACACAATCCGCGGAATGCAAGCCGTCCGGCGGTGAGGGGCCTCGCGCCGGACGAACCTGGACACCAACCTGTCCAGGACGTACTGACCACCTTTGGAGTAAAAACAGTGAAAAAACTGCTCGCGGCTTTGACGATCTCTCTGCTTGCCGTCACATCGATCACCTCCGTCACCGCCAATGCGAAGGATTACTCGACCATCCGTTTCGGCGTCGACGCCAGCTACGCCCCGTTCGAATCGAAAGGTCCGGATGGCAAGCTGGTCGGATTCGACATCGATCTCGGCAATGAAATCTGCGCGCGCCTGAAGGCGAAGTGCGTATGGGTGGAAAACGACTTCGACGGCATGATCCCGGCGTTGAAGGCCAAGAAGTTCGATGGCGTGCTTTCGTCGATGTCCATGACGCCGCAGCGCGCCGAACAGATCGCTTTCTCGAGCAAGCTGTTCAATACGCCGACGCGCCTGATCGCGAAGAAGGGCAGCGGCATCCTGCCGACGGCTGATGGCCTGAAGGGCAAGACGGTCGGTGTGGAACAAGGCACCATCCAGGAAACCTATGCCAAGACCTACTGGGCATCGAAGGGCGTGACGGTTACGCCGTACCAGAACCAGGACGGCGTGTATGCCGACTTGCTGGCTGGTCGTCTGGACGCAGCGCTGCAGGATGCAGTGCAGGCTGACGTGGGCTTCCTGAAGACCCCGCGCGGCGCCGGTTATGACTTCGTAGGCAAGGATCTGGTCGATGAAAAGATTCTCGGCAACGGCGCGGGTATCGGCCTGCGCAAGGAAGACACCGACCTGAAGGCACAGATCGACAAAGCGATTGCCTCGATCATCAAGGACGGTACGTACAAGAAGCTTGAAAAGAAGTACTTCGACTTCGACGTGTACGGCAGCTAAG
>NZ_CAXTGZ010000264.1:0-8097 GCF_964243625.1 uncultured Caballeronia sp. | reverse complement strand
TCGCGTTTCTGCTCGGCTACGGTTATTACGATTACCAGCGCCGCATGGAAGATGCCGACGATATCGCCGACCGCATCGCACGCGTCGCCGACGAACATGCGAGCAAGGTGCTCGACCTGAACCGCCAGATGTCGATGCGCGTCGTGGAGATGCTCGGCAACAGTGACGACGCCCGCATCCATGCAAACCAGAAGCCGATTCACGAACGCCTGAGCGAGATAGGCGAATCTTTCGCGCACGTCGCCGGAATCACCGTTTTCGGCGCTACGGGCGACATGCTGGCGAGCAACCGCTTTTATCCGGTACCGTCAATTTCCATTGGTACACGCGATGACTTCGTTAATGGCCGCGCCATTCGTCCTGAACCGTATTTTTCGCTTCCGCTCGTGGGCAAGATCGCCCAGAGCGATGTATTCACGACGAGCGTCGGGCGCAGCGCGAGCGACGGACATTTCCTCGGATTGGTATCGATCGCGCTGAAGCGCGAATATTTCTCAAGCTTCTACAACGATTTATCGAACGGCGATCCGGGCGTGACCGTGGGACTTTACCGGCGCGACGGCGGCATTCTCGTGCGCGAACCGCCGGGTCCTTCCAACGTGTCCCACGCTCGAAACTCAGCGTTCACGTCGGCCATGCGCAGCAATGAATTGTTCGGGCGCGTGCGGGTGAATTCGAGCGTGGACGGTGTCGAACGGATCCTGGCTTTCCGGCGAGTGGGCGACTATCCGCTATACGTGGCAAGCGGTTTTCCGACGTCCGTCATCTTTGCGAACTGGCGCCAGCATTACGCGCTGATCGCGGTGATCACGGCCGTGCCGTGCATCGCGGTCTGGTTGCTCGTGTTGTTCTCGCTGCGCCAGTTGCGCTCGCAGCAATCCGCATGGGAACGTTGGCAGGCGGAAGTGGCCATGCGGCTTTCGGCGGAAGCGTCGAGCCGGCAACTGCGGCGCATGGGCGCGCTCGGTAATCTGGTCGCGAACGTGGCGCACGACTTCAATAACCTGCTGATGGTGGTATCGGCGAATATGGAGTTGGCGCGGCGCAAGAACTTCAACGGGCTTGAACGGGAAGTGCTGGCGGTGGAACGCGCGACTGCGGGCGCCGAAGCGCTCGCCCGGCGTTTGCTCAGCGTTGCCCGCAAGCAGCCGCTCAAGCAGGAAGCCATCGATCTCACCACGTGGCTGCCCGCTGCGGCCGGGCTGATCGAAACGGCGGTCGGCGAGAAGATTCAGGTCAAGGTGCAGGTTTCGCCCGACATGTGGGGCGTGCGCGCCGACGCCACGGAGCTCGAATTCGCGATCATCAATATTGCGGTCAATGCACGCGATGCCATGCAGCACGGCGGCCGTTTCGCGATCCGCTGCCAGAACGTGCGGGTCACTGCCGATAACGTCCTGGCCGACGGCGAATATGCGCTGCTGGCCTTTACTGACACCGGCGAAGGCATGAACGATGTCACCGCCCGCCGCGCGTTCGAGCCGCTTTTCACGACCAAGCTGAGCGGTGCGGGGACGGGCCTCGGGCTCGCGCAAGTGCTGGCGGCGTGCGAGCAGGCGGGCGGCACGGCGCGGCTCGACAGCGTTCCCGGACGCGGCACGACCGTGCGGCTCTATTTGCCGCGCTGGCACATTGCGCCGCAAGTGCCGCCGGATGATCCTGACACGGACGCTGGCGGCCCGGCGCTGCCGAAGCCCGAGACAACGCAAGGCCCGGGTTCGGTCCTGCTGGTCGAGGACAACGAGGAAGTCGCCGCAGGCGTCGCGGCGGTGCTCGCCACGTTCGGCTGCGATGTGCGCCACGAACTCACCGCCGACAAAGCCTTCGACGTCCTCAACGAAGGTGGACGCTTCGACCTGGTGTTATCGGATATACAGATGCCTGGGCGGCTCAACGGCATCGACCTGGCGGAGAAAGTGCGCGGCACGTGGCCCGCGCAGCGGATCGTGCTGATGACCGGTTATGCCGATGAATTCGAGCGCGCGCGGCACACGGGCGTGACCATTCTGGCGAAGCCGTTCAATATCGACGAATTGCGTGAACTCGTGCAGGGTTGATACCGCAACTCAGCGCGGGGCCGCCGATGAAAAGAATTCGCTGAGCAATTCCGAGACTTGCCACATTGCGCACGGGCGCCGGCAATGGCCGTCGTAGCCGGCCGCCTGCAAGGCCGTTACCGTGTCTTCCGGCAGGAAATTGCTCATGGCGAGCAATAATGTTCCAATGTGCGCGGAGTCGAGACTGAGGGTGCGAACGAAGCCGGTGTTACCAGCCAGGGTCAGCCGTGTATCGATCATCAGCGCCTGCGGACGCCATGTATCGATCAGCCCGGCCAGTGCCTCAAGAGTCGTCACGTGTTGGGCGGCCATGCCCTTCAGGCCCAGCAGCAGCACGAATGACTCGCCAATCATTGGATCTCGATGGGCAATAACGATGCGCCGCACGTCCATGAAAAGGGGCGCACGTTTAGGGTTCCAAAGGGCGAACTGCTCATGGTTTGCTTCGAACGGGCGTCTGGTCACGTCTTCCTCGGAGATGAGGCGATCGGTATGCCGACCGTTGACGCATCGGGGAATCGAAGGCGTAAGGCACTGCGCCGCTGTTGCGGCGTTCAGTCTTCGATAAAAAGCGGAATCAGGAGAGAGCTGCAGCAAGAAACGGTCCGAAAGGGCGGACCGGAGTTGCCAACGATGAAGTGTTACGTCTGCTTATTTGGTGCGATCAATATCCTGCCTGAGCGCCAGCGGGCTCGGCATCGAACTGGGACGAGATCTTTTTGACCTGAAGACCAACTTTTTCGGCGTACGCTTTCGATCCGCCGTAGCTTTTCAGCGCGGCATCCACGTCACCGCGTGCCGACTGCACGTAACCATGCAGAATTGCGGACCCGGCTTCAATGTTGGCATCGGCTTCCGTCAGGTCGATATTGCGCACCAGTTTCTTGTGCGCAGACGGCACGACCTGCATCAATCCGGTTGCGCCATTCGCGCCGCGCGCGTTTTCCTTGAAGCGGGATTCGATCGAGATGATCGCGAGTAAAAGCGCGGGGGGAAGTGAATATTTCGATGCCGCCGACATCACGGCCGCCGAAATCTGCTCGGCCTTCGCACGCGCAACGCCGAATTTCTGCGAGATGAGACGGGAAACCTGGTGCTTTGCCTGGGCGTCGGCATCGGCTTCGCTTGCGGCGAGTTTCTGATCCATGACCGCTGCGGTCGTCTCCAAGGGGCGTTCCTGAGCCGTGGCGTCGTGCATCGCGCCGAGCGACAAACTGAAGGTCAGCGTCAGCAAGAAGAGTAGTCGGCTCATGGAGGGGTGCCATCGGAGAGAAGGTCGCATTATACCGATGGAAAAAAACCTTGCAAATCATGCGCTTGGTCGAAATGGCGAATTACGCAGAGGATTGGCCGGACGAGCGCGACGCGCGTCGTGCTTCAGGACTGCGCGATTTCGACGCTCGCGAGCGTCATCGGGCGGACGCAATCGCGGCCCGCGGCCTTGGCTTCGTAGAGTTGTTGATCCGCGTCGCTCAGCAGGCCGTAAGCGCCGCCGAGCCCCGGCGGCGCGGCCGTGGCGCAGCCGATGCTCACCGTCAGCCGCCCGATCAGGCTCCCCCGATGCGCAATCGAACGCGTCCTGATGCGCGCACGGATCGTCTCGGCCAGGTGAAGCGCGCCGTCGATCTGGGTATCGGGGAGAAGGACGACGAACTCTTCGCCGCCGTACCGCGCGGGAATGTCGCCGGGCCGACGCACCGACAGCGCGATGCATTCCGCGACCGCCGCCAGCGCGTCGTCGCCGAGAGCGTGGCCGTAGTTGTCGTTGTAGGCCTTGAAGTAATCCACGTCGATGAACAACACCGATACCGCCGTGTTGCTGCGTCGTGCGCGCCGCCATTCCTCGTCCATGCGCTCGTCGAAGGCGCGCCGGTTGGGCAGGCCGGTCAGCGCGTCGGTGCCCGCGAGCCGCACGAGCTCTTCCTGCGCGCGCGCCCGTTCCCGTAACGACAGCGTCAAAAGCCACGACAGCGCGATAAAACTCAGCCCGAACAGCAGCGTCAGCACGCCGACCACGGTGCTGCGCGCGCGCCACGTTTCGAGCACATCTTCCTGCGCGGGCGCCACGCCCACGATAAACGGCGTGCCCGGCACGTGCGCGAACGTGAAGATGCGCTCGACCCCATCAACAGGCGATTTCGCCACGTATGACCCCGAGCTCGAATGCCTCATGCGGGCGAACGTGGCTGAGCCGGCGACGTTGCGATTGATATCCTCGCCGAGGAAGGGCTTTCGTACGATCAACGCGCCATCGTCCTGAACGATAAAAATCGATCCCTTCGGGCCGACTTCGATCTTGTCCAGGAGCGAACGGAAATACTGGAGGTTCACGGTCAGCAACGCGATGCCGGCAAACGATCCGTCCGGCGCATTGATACGCCGGCTCATGCCGATCGCCGCGCCGTTTGCGTGGGTCAAGTAGGGATGCGAGAAAAACAGGCCGACCGATGGGTTGTTTCGATGGGCAAGGAAATATTCGCGCTCGGCGAAGGTTTCGGGCGGCGTGGCCGTGGGGTTTTCTTTTATGATGACGCGGCCGCGGGCATCGATAACGTAGCTGCCGCCTATGTATGCCGCCGTGGTCGCGCGGTCGAATAGAATCCGGCGGCGCAGATTGAGCGGAAGCACCATGATGCTCGCGTCCTGCGCGCCATCGACCACGGCGCGAAGCGACAGATCGTAGATTTCGACGTTGCGGGCAATATCGCCGCCAATGATCGACACCAGATTGGCCGACGTCTCCCGGGCGTGGCTCAGTGCTTCTTCGCGGCCCTGGTACAACGTGGCGATCGACAAGCCTGCCATGACGACCGCAACGGCAGTTCCGGCAATCCCGGCAAGGAGCGGATAGCGTGACAGGGAATTTGCCATGCTGAGCGCTGTCCATCGATACCGGCCGCGGCGCTTTCGCGAAGCTGTTCCAGGTGGCAGGCCGGATCTCATGGCGCGCGCCTCGTCCGGCGTGCAGACGGTTTTGCGCCGGGAGGGCTTTCAGTCGTCAGCATGGATATCGTGATTGGCATCGCGGCTGTATCGGATCGAAGGCGCGGATCTGGGCTGGCCACCTTGTACGGGCCAGGACTTCGCGGAAAACGCGTGGTGGTGGTCAACCAGAGCGGAGGCGCATCGGCTGTGCCTGATGTACGGACACTAAAAAAACCTGGAGAAGATTACAAATTCATTTCGAACGTGATAGCCTTTGTCCGTCCTTGGGGAGTAGCCGGCTTCCAGCCATTGGAAGCGCTCATGTCAACACGCTTGGTTCGATCGAACCGTGGCATGAGCAACCGATCTGTATTCTGGTTGGCAAGACCATCGATGTAACGCCGCGACCGGTCGGGCTCGGCGAGACATCGTATGTTCCTGTCCCGACCCGAACATGATCATTGTCCCCATGAATATCGCTTCCACCATCCTGCTCGCCTTCGCCATGTCGACGGACGCCTTCGCCGCCGCTGTCGGCAAAGGCGCGACGTTGCGCCGTCCGCGTATGCGCGAGGCGCTGCGAACCGGCCTGATATTTGGCGTCATCGAGGCGATCACGCCGCTCGTCGGCTGGGCGCTCGGCAAGGCCGCGGCCCCGTACGTCATGTCGTGGGATCACTGGATTGCCTTCGGGCTCTTGCTCGTGCTCGGGTTGCGCATGATTCGCTCTGGCTTCAGCACGCCCACGCCCGAGGCCGAAAAACCCGTGCGTCACGGTTTCTGGCTGCTCGCCGCGACGGGCTTGGCAACGAGCATCGATGCCATGGCGGTGGGCGCGGGACTCGCTTTTATCGATGTGAATATTTTCTCTACGGCTGCGACCATCGGACTTGCGACGCTGATCATGGTGACCATCGGCGTGATGGTGGGACGCTTCTTGGGCCGCGCGGTCGGGCAGCGCGCGGAAGTGGCGGGCGGCTTGATCCTGGTCGCCATCGGCTCGGTGATTCTGGCCGAGCACCTCGGATATGTGAGCTGACCGGTCTATTCTCAGACGGTCGAGCGCAGCCGGCGCGAGTTGCTGTCGTTGCGGAAAATGATCGGATGTTCTTCAGGTTCGCGTTGTACCGCAGCCTGGCGCACCACGTTGATCACCGTTTCGTGATGGGGTGATTTATCGCAGACCGGGTCCGCGTTGGCCGGGTCGTCCGTGAGCAAATAGGCCTGGCAGCGGCAACCGCCTGCATCGATCGTTTTCTCTTCGCAGCTTCGGCATGGCTCCTTCATCCAGTCGAAGCCGCGAAAGCGGTTGAACGCATCGCTTTCGTACCAGATCTCGCGAACGGACGTGTCCTTGACGTTCGGGAACGTCAGGCCCGGAAGCGAACGCGCGGTGTGGCACGGCAAGGCGGCCCCATCGGGCGCCACGCCGAGGAACACCGAACCCCAGCCGTTCATGCATTTCTTCGGCCGCGTCTCGAAGTAGTCGGGCACGACGAAGTAGATCTTGCAGCGATGCCCGATCTTCTCCCGATACCGCTCGACCACCGCTTCGGCTTCTTTCAGTTGCTCGGCCGTCGGCATGAGTTGCGCGCGGTTCGCATGTGCCCAGCCGTAGTACTGCGTGTTCGCAAGTTCCAGATATTCCGCGCCCATTGCGAGCGCCATGTCGATGATCTTGTCCACGTGCGGCAGGTTGTATCGATGGAGCACGCAATTCAGCACCATCGGGAAACCATGCGCCTTGATCGACCTTGCAACACGGTTCTTCAGGTCGAACGTGCGCGTGCTGCTGAGAAAGTCGTTGAGCTCCTGCGTGGAATCCTGGAACGATAACTGGATGTGATCGAGGCCGGCGTCCTTCAATGCGTCGAGACGCTTGTCCGTCAAACCGATACCCGACGTGATCAGGTTCGTATAGAAACCCAGTTGCCGTCCCTCGCGCACGAGCACTTCGAGATCATCGCGCAACAGCGGTTCGCCCCCGGAGAAGCCGAGTTGTGCCGCGCCGAGCGCACGCGCTTCACGCAGCACGCCGATCCACTGGTCGGTCGTGAGTTCAGTGCTGTGGTCCGTGTAGTTGACGGGGTTGTAGCAGAACGCGCAATGCAACGGGCATCGATAGGTCAGTTCCGCGAGCAGCCACAGCGGCGGGGCAATGACGCTTGCGGTCATGTCGCTTCCTCCAGCCATCCACGACGCTCGGCTTCGGCAATGAACAACCTCACTTCGCCGCCGAGATCCTGAGTATTGAACGCTTGCTCCAGGTCGGCGATCAGCATGTCGATATCGCGCGTGCCGTCGCAGCGCTTCAGGATCTCGCCGGCGCTCTGATTGAGCTTGACCATGCCTTCAGGATAGAGCAGCACATGCGCGTCCTGCGCCGGTTCCCACTGCAGCCGGAAGATCCCCTTGAGCTTGAGCATTGGCGCTGGCGATGTCATTGCGGAAAGGCCTTTTCAATGGCGTCGAGCATCGACCACAAGATGTCGAGCTTGAATTGCAGGATTTCGAGCGCGCGTTCCTGCTGCTCGCGTGTCTTGAAGTAGTCTAGCGTGACTTGCAGGCCGTGCTCGACGTCGCGCTGTGCAAGCGAGATGCGCGAGCGGAAATACGTAAGGCCGTCGGCTTCGATCCACGGATAACACGTGGGCCATGTCGCAAGCCGATCCTTGTGGATCTGCGGCGCAAAAATTTCCGTCAGCGACGAACACACCGCTTCTTGCCACGGCGCACGGCGCGCGAAGTTGACGTAGGCATCGACGGCGAATTTCACACCGGGCGCCACATGTTCCAGCGACCAGAGTTCGTCGCGCGTGAGGCCGACTGCGTCGCCCAGGCGTGCCCATGTTTCTATGCCGCCTTCGTCATCCCCGTAACCGTCGTGATCGAGAATGCGCAGCACCCAGCGCCGCCGCGTTTCCCGATCGGGACAGTTCGACATGACCGCCGCGTCCTTCAGCGGGATGTTGATCTGGTAGTAAAACCGGTTCGCCACCCAGCCGCGAATCTGTTCGCGCGAGCAACCACCTTCGTTCATCTTCACGTTGAACGGATGATGAATGTGGTACGCCGTGCCCTTCGCGCGAAGTTGCGCCTCGAATTCTTCGCGGGT
>NZ_CAXTGZ010000263.1:0-8102 GCF_964243625.1 uncultured Caballeronia sp. | reverse complement strand
CGACGCAAGCGAAGACAGCTACCGCGCCATCACCGACCGCATCGCCGCGCTGGCCCCGGACTTCGTTTTCTCAACAGTGGTCGGCGTGGGTGTCGAGCGCCTGTATCGCAGCTTCGCAAAGAGTGGTCTCGAACCATCCACGATTCCGATTGCGAGCGTGACCACGTCGGAAGCGGAGATCGCCGCAATGGGCGCACATCTCGGCGAAGGCCATTTCACGTCGGCCTCCTACTTCCAGTCTGTCGATACCCCGACGAACCGTGCGTGCATCGACAATTACCGGCGCTTCATGGGCGCAGACGCCGTCACGAACATGTGCTGGGAGGCCGCTTACTTCCAGATGCACGTGCTTGCCAATGCCATGCGCAGCATGGGCACGTCGGGCAGCGACAATCCGGTGTCGCTGCTGCGTGTCCTGCCCGGCATGGAGTTCGATGCTCCGCAAGGACGTATCCGCATGGACGAGGAAAATCACCATGCCTATTTGCACACGCGAATTGGCCGGTGTAACGCATCAGGGCAATTCGATATCGTCGCAGCCATGCCCGCCCGCGTGCGAGCCGATCCATTCGTGATCGCGCACACGCCAACCGAAGGCGGTCAGTTCGAAGGTGTCGCCCCCACGGTCGCCAGGAGCCGCTGATGAAGCGTAGCCAGCCCACGCTGCAGTCGTTGCAGGACATACGTACGCTGCGCATAGCGGTGGTGCACCCGCCGGATCAGGACCGCGACGAGTTGCTGGGACACCTGAAGCGGATCGGATGCAAGGTTCAGGTTTGCTGGCCGAATCTGGATGCGGCGCTCCATGAAGTAGATCTGGTGATAATGGCGGTGAACCCCCAGACTGCGGCATGCCATTTTGAATGGCTTGGCCAGGAAGGCGCGCCGCCCATCATCCCGGTCGTCACCTATGAAAACCCCGTGGTGATCCAGGCCATCATGCAACTCAATGCGTTCAGCGTGATTCCTTCGCCGGTCCGCTCGTTCGGCGTGCTGACCGCTATCGCCGTAACGCTCGCCCAGCACAAGACGCAAAAAACGCTTGAGAAGACCATCAGGCGCGCCGAGGAAAAAGCGGCCAAACAGCGCACCATCGAGCTTGCCAAATCAATCCTGATGAAAACGCAGCAGCTCTCCGATGAAGACGCTTATTTGGCGCTGCAGGCGCAGGCTCGCATGAATCACCTGCACATAGAAACCGTGGCGGACGAGATCGTGAGAGCAGATGCAGTGAGGAACTAGGACTTCACGCATGCAGTGCGACGCGCACCAAGCGAACACGAAGACGCACCGTGAATGCGCACATGGCGATAGTCGCACTCCAGGCACGATACGCTTGAACAGCAGGCAAACGGCGTCAGTGCAAGCACTGGAAGTCGTATTGCAGTATCCGTAGAATCCGGGCATGCTTGTTGCATCAAGATCGATGCAATGCTTAGCGGGGTACGTTCGAATAACCCGTGACTGGAAGCAACGAAGCGCGCCTCATGATGCTGGGCGAGACAAAGAGGTCTCATCCGGTAACGGCCAAAAAGCCCGATTTGCCAGTGTCTTGGCAATCGGGCTTTTTGCGTTTCGGCGGCTGTTGCAACGTCGCGGCGTGCTTGCATATGAATACCGGGGCATTGAATCGGCTACGCCAAATGCAGCTTCAACGCCAATAATTCGTAATCCTTTATAAATCTTTTCAAGAGGATGAATTCATGATACCTATACCGAAGAAGGGAACACCGGAACGCGACAGGCTGATCGCGCTTCACAAGGAATGTACCGAGTCGATGCATGGGGTGGCGGGCTTTTCAGTCCTCAAGTGCGGCACGACCGGCGACACCACCGTTGTCACCGGCGGCACCCACGAACACGCGGATCTCAGGCGCGTGCTGCTGCGCATGCGGGGGGCATCGCCGAAAAACAAGCTGGTGATTATCTGCACGAAAATCGATGCCGAATGGAGAATCGGCCGGCTTTCCGGCATTCGCGGCGTTCCGCCGGTGTTCGCGACCGATGACGTGTATTCGAGCGAACAGGACATCCAGCACGCGATCTTCCTGATGCGCCTGGACGAAATGCCGGAGACGGATGGCATGCCCGAACATTATTCGCAGGGCTACAAGCGCCGCGACGACAACTGGCCGGTGACCTGACGCGGCTGGTCAATAACGTCGCTTACGTTGCTTTACCCCTACGACCGCTGCTCAATGGAGCGGCATGAAGGCAGGAGCCAATTACCATGTGTGCGATGCGACTCACGGGCTACGCTGACAAATTCAGCGTGCATCCGGGCGACACGATCAAGTTCTATGTCAACTGTGACGGGCCGGCGCAGTATCGCGCGTCGATCGTGCAGATGATCAATGGCGACACCAATCCTCGCGGCCCCGGCTTCATCGAAAAGGCCGTCATGGCCGACTGCGAAGCGACTTACGACGGCCGTGCCCAGGCGGTCTACGGCGGCTCCTATGCGTATGTGCAGGACGCATCGCAGTTGCGGGTCGAGAGCTTTACGCTGCAATGCTGGATCTGGCCGACGACGCCCTGCACGGATGCCCGTTACTGGAAGCACGGCGCACAAGGACTGGTCACCAAGTGGTCGGACGGTGCGGGATACGGCCTTTTCATCAACGACGAGGGCTGCGCGGAACTGCGCATCAACGGCAGGACCTTTACCACGGGCACGCGCCTGCGTGACCACGCGTGGCATTTCCTGGCCGCCACCTTCGACGTCGGCACGGGCGCCGTGATGCTGTATCACGAGCCGCAAATTGCCTATGCACTCGATCCCGTGATCGCACCGGTCGAAGCACGATTTGCCGATGCCATCGTCCATGCCGACATACCGCTTGTCATCGCAGGCTACGTGAAGGGTCTTGAGAGCGGTCCGATCGGCCGCTCATCGCTTCCTCAAGGTGTGTTGATCGGCGGCCATTACAACGGCAAGATCGACAGTCCGCGCCTGTGCAAACGCGCGCTCTCACGCCTCGAGATCGAGACCATGAAGGCAGGCGTCCAGCCAGGACTCAGCGAGCGCAGGCATTCCGGTCCGACCGGTCCGCTTTCGGAGTGCATCGTTGCCGCATGGGATTTCGCGGATGGCATCGACACGATCGTCTGCCGCGATCACGGACCCTACAAATTCGACGCATCGCTGGTCAATTGCCCGACCCGCGCGCTTACCGGCTATAACTGGGCGGGTCGCAACTTCGACTGGAAACATGCGCAAAAAGAATACGGCGCGATCCACTTTCACGACGACGACCTGGATAACGCGCGCTGGGATGTGAGCTTCGAATGGACCGTGCCGGCTGATATCAAAAGCCGTTTCTACGCGGCGAAGCTCACCACCTCCGAGGGCGACGAGGACTACATCCCGTTCTGGATCGTGCCGAAACTCGGTGCCAACAAGTCGAAGATCGCGGTCATGGTGCCGACCATCAGCTACATGGCGTATGCCAATGAACACGTGGCCTGCAACGCCGGCGGCGCGGAGCTGTTCGTGTACCGCGTGCCGATCATGCAGCAACAGAACATGTTCCTTTCCGAGCATCGTGAATATGGCGGCTCGATCTACGATACCCACACCGACGGCAGCGGCATCTGCCTCTCGTCGCGGCTGCGCCCGATCCTGAGCATCCGGCCGAAGTACGATCATTTCCTTGCCCAGGCGCCGTGGCAATATCCGGCGGACCTGCATCTCGTGTACTGGCTCGAAACACTCGGCTACGAGTACGACGTCTTCACCGACGAAGACCTCACCTACGACGGACTGGCGCGGCTCGAAGACTACAACGTCATCATCACCGGCTCTCACCCCGAGCATAACTCCGGCCCCCAGCTCGACGCGCTGCACGACTACACGCAGCGCGGCGGCCGCATCATGTACATGGGCGCGGACGGCTGGTACTGGGTGCATTCGTATCACCCCGCGTACGAGGGCATGGGCCGTGGAGTCGTGACGGAAATGCGCCGTTGCGAGTCGGGCATTCGCACGTGGCGTGCCGATCCGGGCGAGTACTATCACCAAGGCACAGGCGAACTCGGCGGCATGTGGCGCTATCGCGGACGCTATCTGCATTCGGTTGCGGGCACCGGCATGTCATCGGAGGGATTCGACATTTCCAGTTACTTCTCGCGCACGCCGGAGAGCCTGGACGAACGCGTCGGCTGGGCGTTCGAAGGTATCGAGTACGATGAAAAGCTCGGCAACTTCGGCCTGGTCGGCGGCGGGGCGGCGGGACTGGAACTGGATATTGTCGATACCATGCTCGGCTCGCCGCCGCATATCCTGACGGTGGCGACCTCGGCCGGACGGCATACCGAAGCGTACCTGCTCGTCATGGAAGACTTCGGCTTCAACCAGCAAGGTCTCGACGGGACCGTGCATCCCCGCGTGCGTGCCGACATCACGTTCCACGAGACGCCGAACGGTGGCGGCTGCTTTGCGTTCAGTTCGATCGCGTACTGCGGCTCACTGCCCTGGAACAACTGCGACAACAACATCTCGCGGCTCACCCAAAACGTGCTCGACCGCTTCAGCGCCGATGGACCGTTGCCGGCCGCGCCGGAAAGCGCGGTCAAATACCGGGGACGCGCGGACTATGAATCGCCCGCCGTCGTGACAACGAGCTGATCGCCGGGAGACCTTGCATGAGTGAGATCGGTGCCACTGGCATGCATGCCGATGCCTATCGCTCGCTGGCGTTCGCGAAGATCGAGGATGATGCGATCTGGACCCGCGAGTGGATCTGCATTGGCGTCGACGAGGACATCGCCGGCGCGGGCGACCTGCTGCCCTTCACAGCCGGCGATCACGCGGTACATGTGCAGCGTCTTGCCGGCGGCCGTCTCGCGGGTCGCTTCAATCTCGCGCAGCATGGCGGTTGCCGCGTCGTGCCCCTGCAGTGCAGGCAGGGCGCCAAGACATCGTGTTCGTTCACGTCTTGCGGACATAGTCGCGACCGGCCACCCATGCCGGCCGATGAAACCAGTCAGCCGAGCCCGCAGATGTACCAGTATCTCGGTCTGCGGCCGGAGCGGTTGCTGGGCGTTCGGGTCGCCGTGTCCGGAGGCCTTCTGTTCGTGCATCTCGACCCGGCCGGGCCGTCATTTCGGACGGTGGACGGCCTCGCACCTTCCGGTCTTGCATCCTCGCGCCGGGACCATGGGTGGCTTGAGATCGAAGGCAACTGGAAACACGTCGGCCAATGTATGGCGGCGGGGAAAATGGCGCCGAAGTTCTCGGACCGATGTGCGTCCTTCGACGGTATCGACGATAGGGTCAGCGCAATGTGGTGCTTTCCAAACCTGATCGTTCTCAGGTGCGCAGGCAGCACCTGTGCAGTCGTGCTTCAGCCCATTGCGTTGCAGCGCGCTCTGTGCCGCATCAGCGTGTACGGCGCTGACCCGTTTTCCGTGTGGCGCGAACGCTTGCTGCAACGATGTGCGTCGCCCTGTGCCCGCGCCGACGAATCCGATTCGCGCCGCTGGTTCGAAAATGTGCTTGACGGCCACATTGCCCGCCGCGCGGGCCTTTCAATCCTAGGAGACTCTGCATGAACCCTGTCAAGGACACCAGTCTCGACGACGCCGTGACGCATTACACGAAGGGCCGCTTCAGCGAAGCGTTCGCACTGTTCGAGACCCTCGCCCACGCCGGCGACAAAGACGCACAAGCGTGGCTCGCCGCGCTATACGCAAACGGTGAAGGGGTCTCTGCCGATCTGCCGCGCGCGATCGATTGGTACAAGAAGGCCGCGATTCAGGGCCATACGCAGGCACAGACAAATCTCGGCGCGATGATGCTCTCGACCCACGATGCCCTGCAAAACGAAGCCGAGGGCGTGCGCTGGATCATGATTGCGGCGGAAAACGGCGATCCGTTCGCGCAGGCGAATCTCGCCGGTCTCTTTGCGAAAGGCCGCGGCGTGCAGCAGGACGACGCGGCTGCCGCACACTGGTACAGGCGGGCGGCGGAACAAGGGCATTACCCGTCGCAGGCCCGGCTTGGTTTTAGCTATGCGACTGGACGCGGCGTGGAGCGCGACCGGGTACAGGCGTTCGCCTGGTTGTCTCTTGCCGCGCAGCACGGCGTGGGCACCGCGCTCAACGCGCTGGAGAACGTACTCACCGATATGTCGGTCGAGGAAAAGCGCGCGGGCGCGACGCTCTTCGATCAATGGCGCGCGCGCACGGCAAGCGGCGCGTCGCCTGCCCGCCTGATGCCCTTGCCAGGCTAGCTGCAAGGAGATGACGATGAACTACAGCGTGCAGCAGATCAAGTTCGAGTGCTTCAGCTACATCAAGGAATTCGGCGCGCGGATGGAGGACTGGGCGATAGGCGCCGCGAGCGATCCGGAAAGCGCGCTGTTCGGCGAACTCGCGCTCGATCGCGCGGAAGACGTCTGGATGTGGAAGCCGGCGCTGTCGCCGGCAGCGGCCCTGGCGGTCATAGACTTCATGACGTCGCGATACCGGCTGGAACGCACAACGCCGAATCCCGGCACGACTCCCGCGCGTTTCGTCTTCTTGTACAAAAAACGAATGCTCGCCGCCTGATCATGTTGCGCGTAGCAAGGCCTTGGCGAGATCGGCAGGGGTTCTCAGCGACGCGACCCGGTTGCGGCCGAACATGGCCGCCGCCGTCTCGAGCGATGTGTCGTCCGGCGACAGGCATGCGCAACGGATTCCCTGCTGCTTGAGTTCACCGATCGCGCGGCGCATGTCGTCACGCAGATACCGGGGATCGAAGCTATCGATGTCGTAGGGCACGCCATCCGAGACGACCCACACCGAGCCGGGCAGATCCTCGGTCATGTGCGGCCGGAGTTGCTCCCCCACGTGACGCAGCGCTGCGCCAAAGCGTGTCGAGAGCCCGGGCACGGCGTGCATCAAACGCTGTTCTGCTTCGATGCCCCACCTGTCGTCGAAGTCCTTGAAGCGGTGGATACGAACGCGTTCGCGGCCATCGGAGTGAAAGCCATATAACGCGAAGCACCGCTCGCTCGCAGCAAGCGCCCGGCCGAGAAGGCAACTCGACGCAAGCGCACCGTGCATCCGCCCCGCCGTTCCCGACGAGGCCGACAGATCGATCAGCACCGCCAGCGGACCACTCCGCGCGCTCAGTCGCTGGTTGGCAAACGCCTTGAAATCGTCGGTCGCGCCGCGCCGGGCATCCACCCTGCCTTCAACGCAGGCGTCGAGAGCGAGCACGTCGCCTTCGTAAGCGAGCGTCTTCCCTGTCACCACGCGATACCGCGTCGAACGCAACAGCGCACGCACACGCCCTTCGGCGGGGTCGTGCGGCGGCGAGACCCGCGTCGCACCCGATGGAACGGCGCACACTGTCTCGACCCTGCACCAGTTCGCCCGGTAACGGCGTATCACGTAATCCCACTCGCGATATCGTGCAACGGACAGAACCGTCAGCAAGCCCTCGTCCGCACGGACCTCGTGCCCCGCTGCCGGTAAATCGCCGGGGCAGTCGGCGACCTTTTCGGTTGGCCGGTCGTCATCTGCCGGCAAGTCGCGAACATCGCCCGATGCCTGAGCCGACCCGTTTCGTTCGGCCGGCGTGTCATCGTCGGATGGCGCAATGGGCGTCGGTTCCGCTTGCCAGACGAGGCTGTTGTCATCGCGATAAGGCGCGTCCTGCGCATACGTCTTCGCGTTGAACTGCACGCGCATCTGGCCGAGATCATTGCCGAGGAGATTGCCGATTTCACGGGATATCGCGGGGTCCAGGCCAAGCGTGGCGTTGAACGCCCGATCGAACAGCGCACGGCCCTTGTTCACCCAGCCGTCGTCGTCGGCATAGTCGGCATCGAGCAATGCGCGAGAGAGACGTGCTATCAGCGCGCTCGCCGTCTTCACGCTGTCGGCCGTCGCCTGGTGAAACGGCAGCCACCAGTGACGCAGTCCGGGATAACGCTGCATCGCGAGCCGCTCGACCCGCGCGTCCTCGATCGCACCCACGAGCGCGATCTGGAGCGGCCGGAGCTTGCCGCGCTCGTAACGCATGGTCGACCATGTCAGGTGAGCGGCCGCGTGCGCGGCACTCGCGAGATACAAGCGACGTGCATCGGTCGAACCGGGACAGGCAACTCGCG
>NZ_CAXTGZ010000262.1:0-8111 GCF_964243625.1 uncultured Caballeronia sp. | reverse complement strand
TTCAGGTATTGCTCGCGAATGGCTTTGGCGGACCAGTAGGCGAGGGCAGTCGCCAGCCCCGTCGGGTTATAGCCAATACCCACCGGGAACACACCCGAGCCCACCGCGAAGACGTTGTGCACGTCCCAGCTCTGCAGGTAGCGGTTCAGCACACTCGTGTTGCGGTCGGTTCCCATCGCAACGCCGCCTGCCCAGTGCGTCGTCTGGTACGGACGCAGGTCGAGGTGATCGCCGATGTTCATCACGCTCGTCTGGATGGACTTGGGGTTCATCGCGTGGGCGACTTTCTGCATCTGACCGGTGACGTACTGGCTCATGCGGATATCGTTTTCTTTCCAGTCGAAGGTGAAGCGCAACAGCGGCTGGCCGAAGCTGTCGGTGTAGGTCGGGTCGAGATCGAGATAGTTGTCGGCGTAGACCATGTTCGCGCCGTGAACATCGAACGAGACGGTATTGGTGTAGTTGTCCTTCACCGCCGTCTTCCATTGCGCGCCCCACTTGGGCGTGCCGGTCGGAACAGGAATGCCGGAGATCGGCTTCACGCCGGCCGGGTTGCACCAGACGGGCGCGCCGCCCACGAAACCGAGCGGGCCATGATCGAAGTTGTCGGCATTGAAATCGTCCAATGCCACGCCGTTGCCACCGGCACCAATAAACCCGTTCGTGTTCTTTCCTTGCCCGAAGAACATGCGCACGGTGGACATCGTCTGATAGGCGACGTTCTTGCCGACTGCGCCCTGGCCTGTCTTCGGGTCATACGGCTTGCCTATGCCCGAGAGCAGGAACAGCCGCGCGTTGTTGTACGCGAACGTGCTGGCAATCACGAGCGCTGCGGGCTGCTCGACGGTATTGCCCTTGATGTCCACATATGTCACGCCCGTCGCTTTCTTTTTGCTGCTGTCCAGGTTGATGCGCAGCACGTTGCAGTTCGATCGCAATTCGAACAGCGGCACCTGTTTCAGCGCAGGCAGGATGTTGACGTTCGGCGATGCCTTCGAATAGTTGTAGCAGGCGAAGCCCGAACAAAAACCGCAGAAGTTGCACGGACCCATCTGGCAGCCGTACTGGTTCGTGTAGGGTTGCGCAACGTTCGCCGACGGTTCCTGAAACGGATGAAAACCCACTTCCCGCGCGGCGAGTTCGAACAAGTGCGCGGTGTACGGCGTCTTTTGCGGCGGCAGCGGGAAGTTGTCCGAGCGGTTTGCTTCGAACGGATTACCCACGCCGTTCGCAACAATCTGACCTTTCACGCGATACGCCTGGCCCGACGTTCCCATCATCTTTTCGACGAAATCGAAGTGCGGTTCCAGCTCTTCGTAAGTTACGCCGAAGTCCTGCAGCGTCATGCCGTTTGGCACGAACTTGCGGCCGTACTTTTCCTCGTAGTGCGACTTGAGACGAAGCTCTTCCGGATACACGCGCCAATGCTGGCCGGACCAGTGCAGGCCCGCGCCGCCCACGCCTTCACCCGGTTTGAAGGCGCCAATCTGCCGATACGGCAACGCGGTGTCGTTCAGGGAATGGCGGAACGTGAAGCTCGTCTTCGACATGTCCTGGAACAGCTTCCAGCGCTGCAAATAGGTCAGCTCATCGAGCGTCTTCGGATACGCGCCGTCCGGGTAGGTGTCGCGATACGCGCCACGCTCCAGTGCAACCACGTGCAGGCCGGCTTCGGTCAGTTCCTTCGCCATGATGGCGCCGGTCCAGCCGAAGCCGACGATCACGGCGTCCACGGGCTTCATCTTTAAATCGGCCATGCAATGTGTCCTTGTTTGTCAGCATCTGCGCTTATGGAACCGGTTCCAAAACCGGGCAAAGATCAGGCGCCCCGTTCAGCCGATGGAAACCGGCGGCAGCGGATAACGCTTGCCGTATTGCTCGACCCAGTCGATGTAATCGCCGCGTGCGCCCGGGAAATTGATCATTCGCCACGCGTCCATGTGCTTGTTGCCGCCGTGCTTCGGATCGCAGAAATAGCCTTCGTGCGTGTTCTGCAGCAACTGCGCGAAGAAGTCGGCGGGCGGGACGTCGCCGATTGCCAGCTTGCCGTGTTCGAGTTCGCCGATGAGCGCATCTTTAGCGGCGTCGTCGAGATCGTTAAAAGGCTTGTTGTGCCTGGCGATGACTGCCTTGTCGAAACCGGCGAGCGCCGAACGGTACAGCGTGCGCGGCGAGAATTCGAGCTGGTAGCCCATCAGCGGCGATGTGTCTCTTACGAACGGACCGCGCATGTACCAGAGCGCCCCGAAGCCATACGGCTGGTTCATCTGCAAGTCGATGAACTCCGCCACGCCGGCCTCGACCGCGCCCGGGCCTTGTGCGTCGGCGGGAATGAGCCGGTCAACCAGCGCATTGAGCGTGGTCCATTCCTGGGCGGTGAAGTAGGCCGGCTTGTAAGGTTGGGCGTCGGCAGCCTTCACGAGTGTGGAACCGGCCACACCTGTTCCAACCGCGACGGCGGCCGGCGCCATGGCAAGTGCATCGCGGAGAAACGCGCGCCGGGCAGGGGAGATGCCGATGGTTTTCATTATCGAGTATCCAGAATGGCGAGCGGTCTTCAAGGGGTGGGATTATGACTGGCCACTTTGAAAGGCGCGCCGAAGCCGCCCGATAAACACCTTTGCAAGAATTGAAAATATAAAAACAAACGTAAGATTCAAGTAATCATTGGGGAGGCTGGTGCTTGGCTGATCCTAAGAAGATTCCGGTGGCCGATCACACGCAGACAACAAACTTGACACTTGCCCGTCATTTTTGTTAATAATAATCATTTGCATTTGAGCCAGGGGCTGGCGCGCCCGAGTGCGGTCACGGACCCCGTGACCACGGTCTGCAGCTTCGACGGCAAACAGCGCAACTGCGGGCTGGAACTCGCGACCTGCGGCGACGTGCTGAACGGCCTGCGCCTGATGGCAAGCGTGACGTTCCACGACGCGGACGGCGTGCCGAAACGCGCGATCAACTTCGGCGTTGGCTGGGACCTGCCGTGGGTGCCGGGCCTGAGCCTGAACGGGCGGGTCATCACCACCTCTTCGCCGTAATTCGATGCGGCCAACCGCATCGAGGTATCCGGCTGGACGCGCACGAATGTCGGCGCGCGTTATCGGACGCGGATTGAAGAACGTGTTCATCGATAACTACTGGCTCGTGAGCGGCACGTATGCAACGGTGGCCGCGCTGCGCCGCGCACGTTGCTGTTGTCGGCGCAGATCGACTTTCAATGGCTCCAGCATGACAACGCAAGACACTGCAAGCAAATGAACATCGTCATCACTCGATTCACCCGCGTGGGGCCGCTGGTGTCGCGCATCGTATGCGCCATCTTCGGCGGCTACGCGCTCGCTGCACTGACAAGCGTGGCGACCCTTGCATTGCCGATCAGCAAACCGCAAGCGGTCCTGACGGGCATGCTTGCCAGCTTTATCGTGTATGTCTGCGCTGTGATCTGGGTGTTTGCGGTGCGCAGCGCCTTGCGTGCGTGGACCGGATGTCTGGTCGCGGCGCTGCCGTTGTTGTGTGCAGCCTGGACCGTGTGGTCGGGAGGGCATGTCTGATGAAGGCATTTTCCAACCCGAAGCCGCAGGCCCGCGGCATCCGCCAGAGCATGTCCGACCTGCATACATGGACGGGCTTGCTTGTCGGCTGGATTCTATACGCAATGTTCCTTACCGGCACGGTCAGCTACTTCAAGGAAGAAATAACGCAATGGATGCGGCCTGAAGTTGCGCACCGGACAGCGCCGCCCGATGCTGCGCTGACGGCCGAGCGCGTGGCCACGACGCTCGGTACGCTTGCCGCAGGCAGCGCGCAGTGGAGTTTCGATCTGCCCAATGAACGAAGCAGCGTGATTGGTTCGTTCTGGCGCACGCCGGGTATTGCGACCGGCAAACGTGCGTTCCAGGAAGCGAGCTTCGACGTCGACACCGGCCAGAAAGTGACGGTGCGCGACACGCTCGGCGGCGACTTTTTTTATCGGTTCCACTTCCAGTTCTACTACATGCCTGCGTCATGGGGACGGTGGATCGCGGGCTTCTGTGCGATGTTCATGCTGGTCGCCATTATTAGCGGCGTGATCACGCACAAGAAGATCTTTGTCGACTTCTTCACGTTCCGATGGGGCAAGGGCCAACGTTCATGGCTCGATGCGCATAACGCGCTTTCGGTCTTCGGGCTGCCGTTCCACTTGATGATCACTTACACCGGCCTCGTTACCCTGATGGCGATGTACATGCCGTTCGGGTCCCAGGCCGCGTTCAGGACGCCGGCAGAGAGCCAGCAGATGACAACGCAGTTGAGCGCCTTCATCCAGCCGGGCAAGCCGAGCGGACAGAAAGCGCCGCTTGCGCCAGTCGGCCCGATGGTGCGTGAAGCCGAGGCCCGCTGGGGACGCGGCAATGCCGGGCGCGTGACGATCACCCATCCCGGCGATAGCGCGGCGCGCGTTGCCGTTTCGCGCGGGGACGCAGCACGTGTTTCCATGAGCCCGCAATACTTGTTGTTCGACGGCGCGACCGGCAAGCTGATCGAAGTGAAAGGCGGCGTCGGCGCGGCGGCGGAAACGCGCGGCGTCCTGTATGCGTTGCACCTCGGCCGGTTCAGCGGGCTGCAGTTGCGCTGGCTGTATTTCATCGTGAGTCTTGCCGGCACGGCGATGGTAGGCACCGGCCTCGTCATGTGGACGGTCAAACGGCGTCAAAAGCTGCCTGATCCTGCGCGGCCTTATTTCGGCTTCTGGCTCGTCGAGCGTTTGAATATTGCGAGCATCGCGGGGCTTTCCATCGCGATGACGGGGTTCCTGTGGGCCAACCGGCTGCTGCCCGTGGCAATGCCCGAGCGCCCGGAAGCAGAGATCAACCTGTTCTTCACGATATGGGCGGCAACCTTGCTGTACACGCTTGCACGGCCTGCAAAGCGCGCCTGGATTGAATTGCTGTGGTTCGCGGCCGGCTTGCTGGCGTTCTTGCCCTTGCTCAATGCGCTCACCACGCAACGGCCGTTGTGGCATTCCATCGCGCAAGGCGACTGGGTGTTCGTGGGCTTCGATCTGGTGATGTGGGCGTTCGCGGCGCTGCATGCGGCGCTGGCGGTCCGCACGGGGCGTCATCGGCCACGCGTGAAGGCTGTGGCAAGAAGCGCGGCCGGGCGCCGGGTTGCAGTACGGGAAGCAGAAGAGGAGAGCACGTGATGCATGGATTGGCCTTGATCATTTGCGTACTGTCCTTTGCGTTTCTCGCCCTTGCCATGGAGCGGCATCAGGAGACGGTATTCGGACGGAAAATGCGCGAAGGTCAGTCGCGCAGGTTCCGGATAGCAGGTTGGTGCGGGATTTTGCTGGCGCTCAGTTTCGTAGTCGGCGACGAAGGGTGGGCGATGGGACTCGTCAGTTTCAGCGGTTGCACGAGTCTTGCGGCCGGAATCGTTTACGGCGTGCTGATCCTGCGGGGCAGGCGGAGTGCACGCGGTTAATAACGTTTGCCGGTCGCGCCAGGCAGCATTCGATGCAGCGTCCAGCGCAGCGCGTCCGGCTTTCGCACGCAACGTTGAATTGGGCGGCGCATGAATCTTGCCGGATCAAGGGATTGGCCAAGCGAAACTCCGCCCAGCAAACTGGGACGCGGTTCACTCTGGAATGCAAGAAGCCGGTCGCATGCCGTGTGCTCTCACCCTTTCTGCGAAATCCGCAAGACCTGATTCCAGTCGGGCGGATCATCGTTGTGATTTTGCGGAGACGCCTTGAGACTCAAAGCGCTCCTCCATGCGAGTAATCGCGTGCCCCAGAAACTCCTGGAACATGCCCATGGCTGTCGTCGTGGTCAAGTCTGATCGCTGATAAAGGCAACTGAACGACTTGGCTCCCGCATCCGAGAGCGCAGTCCACACGAGTCGTCCCTGTTCGACGTCTTCCGCCACGTTCTCGGCTATCAGGAAGCCGATACCCAGGCCATTGGCCACCAGACGCCGAACCATCGAGACCGAACTGGTCTCGACGAGCGGGCGCGCCTTTCTCTGCTCCCGATGATCGATCTGATCGACCATTGCGCGCAATTCCGTGTCGGGTGTCATCAGGATCAGGGGATAGTCGAGACAGTCGCGCAACCGAGGCCGCCTGTCCAGCTCGCACAACGGATGACCGGGCGCTGCGACCAGCCCCAGACGCTGAGCGAACGCCCGCACTTCGACTACGCCTGGCGGCGGCTTGCGGCGCAGGCCATAGCCAATGTCAGCCTCGCCCGTCTCGACCCACTTCAGGATGCTCTCGCCATTGCCGGAGCGCACGCTGAAGGTGATCCCGGGATAACTCTTGATGGCCGCCTCGATGGCCTCCGGCACCATGTGTTCGGCCGATGAAGGCGACACCGCGAGGTTGATATGACCGCGGCGCAGCGAGCGAAGATCTTCTATCTGCGTCATGGCGTTGTCGAAGTCACGTTGCCCGCGTCGTACGGCTGCGATCACGATCTCGCCGGCCGTGGTCAATTTCATGCCACGCGGCAGCCGGTCGAACAGCGGCGTGCCGACCTGTTCTTCAAGATTCATGATTTGCTGGTGCACGGCCGCCGCCGTCAAATGCAGCGCCTGAGCAGCTTTTCGGATGGAACCGCGGCGGACGACTTCGTCGAAGCATCGGAATGTCTGTGATATTGAGCGCATGGATCGGGTGTATGTTTTTTCCGAACGGGCCGTAAAGAATAATCATATTTTCCTGACAGCCAGTATCCCCTACATTGGGCTTCGTCATCAAAGGAGTTCAACGTGTCAACGTCCGTAGACCAGATTACCCAGCGACGCCGCGGCGTCGGTCTTATCGCCCATGATCCCGCGCTATCAGCGCATGGCTATACCCTGATCGCGCCGCAAACGGGCGGGGGTCATGTCTATCTCGTCGATATACAAGGTGAGGTCGTGCATCAATGGAAGATGCCCGTGCGCCCGGGACGTCACGCTGTGATCCTGCCTAATGGCAACCTCGGCTACAACGGCAGCCATGCACATTCGCCCGATCTCTATGCGCCCTGGTCGATGTGGCACGGCGGCGATTTCTCCGAAGTCACACCGCAAGGCGAAGTGGTCTGGCGCTACGAAGATCCTGCGCATCACCACGACGCGCAATGGCTTCCCAATGGTCACCTCCTTTATTCGGCCTGCGCGCCAGTTCCACCCGGCTTCGCTGGGCGAGTACCCGGTGGCACGGCACACGGACCCGACGAAGTCATGTATGGCGACGTCATCCGCGAAGTGAATCGTGCGGGTGAAGTCATATGGGAATGGAAAGCCTGGGAACATTTGAATCCCGAGGACTTCCCGATCGCCCCGGGCTTCGGCCGATACCACTGGCCGCTCGTGAACGGCATCGGTGTCAACGCACAGGGCCAGGTGCTCATGAGCTTGCGGACGACCTCCGGCATCATCGCAGTGGACAAGCCGACGGGGGCGCTCGCCATGCATATTCCGCCCAGCGTGGTGTCGCACCAGCACGCGCCGGTGGCGCTGCCGAACGGCAACATCCTCACCTTCGATAACGGCAACTTTCGCACTGGCGCGCACGTCGCGTTCTCGCGCGTGCTCGAGATCGATCCCTCGAACAACGCGGTCGTGTGGTCCTATGCCGACGATGTCGTGAACGTGTTCTACAGCCCCTTCATGGGCAACGCGCAGCGCCTGCCCAACGGCAATACGCACGTGACGGAGTCCGCGACAGGCCGCCTGTTCGAGGTCACGCCCGCAGGCGAAGTGGTTTGGGAATACATCATTCCGTGGTTTGATCAATACCCCGATGAAGCCGCACGCAAGACCGGTCCCGGCCAGTTGAACAGCGTGTTCCAGACCCTCCGGTACAGCCGCGAGCAATTGCCCTGGCTGCCGGCCTGAACCATGCCGACGCGCCTGACTTCCGGAGGGGCCATGAGTCCTGATCCAGCACGAGATCCCGTCGATGCACGCCTGCCCGCATGGCAACTCGTGCTGTTCGGCTTACAACATGTTTTATCGATGGCGGCATCGCCGATCACGGCGGTTTTCCTCGTCGCCAGGATGTTGTCGCTGCCCGCTGAGCTCACGGTCCAGTTGATCGGTGCGACGAGCCCGCCGGCCGTGTACTTCGTCAGCGCGTT
>NZ_CAXTGZ010000261.1:1337-8132 GCF_964243625.1 uncultured Caballeronia sp. | reverse complement strand
GCTTTTCCTGAACGGTTTTTGCCGCCGCGGCGGCTTGCTGCGCCGCCTGTTGGGCCGCAAGCTGCTGGCGCTTCGCTTCAGCTTCCTGCTCGGCCTGCTGCTGGGCGCGCTGTTGCTCGACGAGTTGCGCGGCGCGCGCCGCTGCTTCCTGCTTGCGCTTTTTTTCCTGCAGCGCGATGTCGGCGTCCTCGTCCTTCGCCGGCGGCGGCGCCGGCTGCACCTTGACCGGCGGCGCGGGAGGCGGAGCGATGCGCGGCGTGGGCGCCGACAAATCCGGAATATCCGTCCACAACTCGGCTTCCGCGCCGGCCGGCGTGTTGTTCTGCCAGTTCACGCCGTGATACAGCAGGATGCCGAGCAGCACGTGCATCAGCGCGGCGAGCGCGAACGCCTTCCATGTGCCGCGTTCACGCGGCGGACGGATGGGGCGCGCGCTGATCCGCGCGCCAGGGTTCCCGCTGGGCTGCCGATTCATCATTGCGATTTAACTAACAATCCGACCCGTTTGACGCCGCGCGCCTTCATATCGGACATCACGTTCATTACGATTTCGTATTTCACGGTCTTGTCGGCGGCGATCACGACCGGCTGGTCCGGATGCGATTCCTGCCGGTTCAGCACGAAGTCATTGAGTTCCGACTTCGTCATGTTCTGCTGTTGCGCAGCACCGCCGTCTTCCTTGTAGCGTACGTTCATGCTGCCGTCGGCCTTGATGTTGACCACGACTGGCGGCGTCTGCTCCTGCGGCGCGGCGTTGCCGACCGTCGGCAGGTTGATGATGGACGGCGAGACGAGCGGGGCGGTCACCATGAAAATGACAAGCAGCACGAGCATCACGTCGATATACGGCACGACGTTGATGTCGGACATGGCGCGCCGTGAACTGCCGCGCATGCTGGAACGCATTGGACCTCCGGCCATTCTGAACTCCTTAGTGAGCCTGACGCTGCAAGATGTTCGAGAACTCTTCGATAAACGTTTCGAAGCGGATCGCGAGGCGGTCGATATCGTGTGCGTAGCGGTTGTAGGCGACCACAGCAGGAATAGCGGCAAACAGACCGATTGCGGTTGCGACTAGCGCTTCGGCAATGCCCGGCGCGACGTTGGCAAGCGTTGCCTGCTGGACGTTCGCGAGGCCGCGGAAGGAGTTCATGATGCCCCAGACCGTGCCGAACAAACCAATATACGGGCTGACCGAACCGACCGATGCAAGGAACGCGAGATTGACTTCCAGCCCGTCCATTTCACGCTGGAAAGCGGCGCGCATTGCGCGGCGCGAGCCGTCGAGAATCGCGGCCGGATCGTTCATGCGGCGCTCTTTGCCTTTCAGGAATTCACGCATGCCGGACTCGAAAATCCGCTCCAGTGCGCCGATGGTGTGACGGTTGTTCGCCGCGCTCTGATACAGCGCCTGCAGGTCGCCGCCCGACCAGAAATCGCGTTCGAAGCGCTCGGTCTGAGCGCGGGCGCGCCGGATGGCGAACCATTTACGAATGATGTACGTCCAGGACAACAACGACAGAATCAGCAACAGCGCCATGACGGCCTGCGCCAACAGGCTGGCATGAATGACGAGGGAAACGATCGACAGGTCTTGTGTAGTGTTCATAAATGTCCGCTGTTACGTCCCAAAGGGGCGTCCGAGTGGCTTCCGGGTAAGACAACGTTGTCGCCGGAGCGCGCTCGGTGCTGCTGTGCTTGCGTGCGTGAAGTCCCGCAGGCTCTATTCAGTTCAGGTCTTGATGAAGTCAAAGATGCTTTGTCTACATAGGATTTTTCTGAACAAGGTTATTTAAACGATATTGGTGTCGGCACGGTTGACGCGCATTCTACGTGCGGACCGCGGCGCAATCCGGCCAGCACTGATCCAGGAATTCCCACCGGACGAATCGACGCGAGGCTGACCGATGCGACCCGGATCTCGCCAGACGCCAGCAACACGCCGTCGCGCCACGCTTCCTGGTGAAAATCCACCGAGGCCCGCCCGAGACGGTCGATCCTGCTCACCACATGGAGCACATCGTCGAGCCGCGCGGGCGCCGAATACTCCACTGCCGTCCGCTTGACGACGAACAATACGCCATCCGACTCCGACAGCTTGCGTTGATCGATACCGCAAGCGCGCAGCCACTCGGTGCGCGCCCGTTCGAAGAACTTCAGGTAGTTCGCGTAGAAGACGATGCCGCCGGCGTCGGTGTCTTCGTAGTAGACCCGCAGCGGCCAGTCGAAAGTCAAGGGGCCGGTCGCCGGTTGATGCTCGCTGGTTGACATATTCATCCACGCATTTTACCGGAAGCTGAAAACTGGCCGCCGAAACGCGCTGTAATTTGCTGTTTCCAGGCAACAACTTAGGATTGGTGTCATCGAGGTCGTTGCCCGGGAGCCGTGTCGTTTCAGCCGCGATGAATGCTCAACCCGCCGAACGATTGCGCGACCGGCATCATTTCAATGGCATTGATGTTCACGTGAGCCGGCAGCGTCGCGATCCAGTAGATGGCGTCGGCGATGTCCTCGGCCGTCAGCGGCTGCACGTCTTTATAGACGTTGGCCGCTTTCGTGTCGTCGCCCTTGAAGCGCACGTTCGAGAACTCGGTCCCGCCGCACAATCCCGGTTCGATGTCCGTCACGCGCAACGCCGTGCTGGCCAGATCGGCACGCAAGTTCAGGCTGAACTGGCGCACGAACGCCTTCGTCGCGCCATATACATTGCCGCCGGCGTACGGGTAGGTCGCCGCGACCGAACTCAGGTTGAACACGTGACCGCGATTGCGCTCGACCATGCCGGGCAGCAAAGCGTGGGTGACCGTGACGAGACCTTTACAGTTCGTATCGATCATGTTGTTCCAGTCGTCGAGGCTCGCTCGCTGCGCCGGTTCCAGGCCGAGCGCCAGTCCGGCGTTGTTCACGAGCACGTCGATGTCGGCGAATTCGGCCGGCAAACCGGCTATGACGGACTTGATTGCGGCGTCGTCGCGAACATCGAGTTCAACGGGCAAAAGGGCGTCGCCGAGCTCCTTCGACAATTCCAGGAGCCGGTCTTTGCGGCGCGCCGTGGCAATGACGCGATGGCCGCCTTTTACAAACGTACGGGCGATGGCGGCGCCGAAGCCGGCGGAAGCGCCAGTGACAAATACGATCATGTGCGGATTCCCATTGTCAGGTTGCGGTCAGGTTGCGGAGATGCCGAGGTCGCGCGCCCGAGCGCGCGCGGGAAAGCCGGACAGCGTACTTCCAATGATGCGGCGCGGCAAGTTGTCAACCAGAATCTCCATTTGTCCGGGTGAGCCATTGCCGGCTGGGCGCCTGTGGCAATTTTGGTGCCCGACCATCCGCGAATGGCGCTTTCATGAATGACAGGCCTTTCAGAACCGAGCAATTTCAAGTGTTTAGCGGCTGTTGCCTAATCCCGGACGCGCCATTAAACTAGGGCGCTCCAGCCCTGCGTAACTGGCGACAAGGATCTTCGGGTCCAAGGTGGAATAACCCACCGGGAAGCGCAGGGTGTCGTTTTGCCGTTCGCCTGGGCAGCCGAGATCCGCACGCATGTGTTGCGTTGCCGGTGGCTGTCCGTCTCGCGTCAACGGAGCGTCTTTCTTCCGCCTCGCCTGGACCCATCGTGCTTCGCGCTCCCGCGGCGCAGATATGTTGCGCACGCGCGATCCGGTCAACTGACACCCATTCAACGGAAAACGTATGTTTGATAGAGCCAAGAGCACCATCGCCCAAGTCGATCCGGAACTGTTTGCCGCGATCGAGAAGGAAAATACTCGTCAGGAAGATCACATCGAGCTGATCGCCTCGGAAAATTACACGAGCCCGGCCGTCATGGCCGCGCAAGGTTCGCAACTGACGAACAAGTACGCCGAAGGTTATCCGGGCAAGCGTTACTACGGTGGCTGCGAATATGTCGACGTGGTCGAGCAACTGGCAATCGATCGTGTGAAGCAACTGTTCGGCGCCGAAGCGGCGAACGTGCAGCCGAATTCCGGTTCGCAGGCCAACCAGGGTGTGTTCTTCGCCATGCTGAAACCAGGCGACACCATCATGGGCATGAGCCTCGCCGAAGGCGGCCACCTGACGCACGGCTCCCCCGTGAACATGTCGGGCAAGTGGTTCAACGTAGTCAGCTACGGCCTGAACGAAGCTGAAGACATCGACTACGACAAGACCGAAGAACTCGCCAAGGAACATAAGCCGAAGCTGATCGTCGCGGGCGCTTCGGCGTTCGCGCTGAAGATCGACTTCGAGCGTTTGTCGAAGATTGCGAAAAGCGTCGGCGCCTATTTCATGGTCGACATGGCGCACTACGCCGGTCTGATTGCAGCAGGCGTATATCCGAATCCGGTGCCGTTCGCTGATTTCGTCACGACCACGACGCACAAGAGCCTGCGCGGCCCGCGCGGCGGCGTGATCCTGATGAAGGCCGAGTACGAGAAGCAGATCAACTCGGCCATCTTCCCGGGCATTCAAGGCGGTCCGCTGATGCACGTGATTGCCGGCAAGGCCGTTGCGTTCAAGGAAGCGCTGTCGCCGGAATTCAAGACGTATCAGCAGCAAGTCGTGGATAACGCGCGCGTGCTGGCTGAAACGCTGGTCAAGCGTGGTTTGCGGATCGTCTCGGGACGCACGGAAAGCCACGTGATGCTGGTCGATCTGCGCGCCAAGCACATCACCGGCAAGGCAGCGGAAGCTGCGCTCGGCAAGGCGCACATCACGGTCAACAAGAATGCCATTCCGAACGATCCGGAAAAGCCGTTCGTGACCAGCGGCGTGCGTCTCGGCTCGCCGGCCATGACCACGCGCGGTTTCGGCGTGGCCGAGGCTGAGCAGGTCGGCAATCTGATTGCCGATGTGCTGGATGCGCCGGAAGACGAAGCGAACCTCGAGCGCGTGCGCGTGAAGGTCGCTGCGTTGACCAAGCAATTCCCGGTGTACGGCTAAGCCATGCGCTGCCCCTTCTGCCGTCACGAAGACACGCAAGTGGCCGATTCGCGTGTCTCGGAAGATGGGGCGGCGATTCGCCGGCGGCGGCGCTGCCCCGCCTGCGACAAGCGTTTCACTACGTATGAACGCGTGGAACTCGCGTTGCCGTCCGTCGTTAAAAAAGACGGCAGCCGCACCGAGTTCGACCGCGCGAAAATCGTGGCGAGCATGCAACTGGCGCTGCGCAAGCGGCCGGTTGCGGCCGACGCTATCGATGCCGCCGTTGCGCGCATCGAATATCAATTGCTGGGCAGCGGTGAACGCGAAGTTCGCAGCGACCGCCTGGGCGAGCTTGTCATGAACGAGTTGCGCCAGTTGGACACCATTGCCTACGTGCGTTTTGCTTCGGTCTACAAGCGTTTTGAAGACGTGTCCGAATTTGAAGACGTGCTCGAAGAGTTCCGCCGCGCGGCTCCGCGCAAGAACACTCCCCGCAAACGCTGAGCGTTTCTGCATTTCTCCTCCTCGCTTTAAACCGGTAATCGTTTCGACAGTATGTCGAGGCTTTTGCACGTCCGATACTCGGCCAATCGGCTAATGGCGGGCGCGGAAAATTCTCTTTAGATTGATCGGTGATCTGGTTCAATCGATGAGGGATGCAGATGAATTTCCGATGTTCACCCGGTTTTACGCTGACCGAACTCGCCGTCGTGCTTGCGGTAATCGCGGTCATCGCGACATTTTCGGCGCCTTCGTTTGTCATGTGGCACAAGCGCGATCAAGTCGATGCACGAGCGCGCGCCATGTTGTCCACGCTCACTTTGGCGCGCTCTGAAGCAATCCGGCGCGGCGCACGCGTGACCTTGTGCCGGATCGACGCCGCGCGTGCGTGCCTCCTGTCGGGGAAGGCCTGCGACGGCGGACTGACTGATTGGGCATGCGGCTGGGCGCTGTTTTCCGAGCGCGACGGCGGGCGCGTGCTGATGCGCATGCAGCCGGCTTTGGCTGGCGTTGCCGTGGCTGGAACCGGGAGTGAGCTTTCGTTCACGCCGCCTTCCGGGCAGATCATCGGCGGGTTTCGCAGCTTTGATTTCAGCGCGCGCGATGTCGCTTTGGCGTCTCTCGGCGCACGTGGACGCCGATGCATCCGGATCGCCGCCGGCGGACGCGCGCGCCTCACGCAAGGTGCATGCGGAGCAACCGCATGACGACCTTCACGCGCAGGTTTGACCGAGGCGATTCGCTGATTGAAGTGTTGATCGCGCTCTCGCTGAGCGCGGTGACGGCGCTTGGAATCATCGGTGCGCAGATGTGGCTTGCCCGCAACGAGCGGTCAGTGATGATGCGTGAGACGGCGGTATCGATTGCGGATTCTGTCGCAGAAGGAATCCGCCGCGATGCCGACCGCGATCCGGTCGTTGCGCAATGGCGCGTGCGCGCTGCCGCGGCGTTGCCGGATGGGGGCGTCGATGTGCTGGACCGTGGCAATGGCGTGCATGTCGCGGTGGTCAGATGGCGGCCGCCGGTCTCCGGTAACGGCGACGAACCTGTGTGCGACGAGCCTGGCGTCGGCGCGAAAGTGGCCTGTGTTGCCGTGACGTTCGCACGATGACTACCTCCCGTAATACTCAACGCGGCCACACGCTGCTCGAACTGTCGATATCCGTCGCGCTCGGATTGTTGATCGTGATCGCGACCATTTCGCTGTATCGCGGACAGCGGCTCGCCTATGATCGCGCCACCGAAACAGCTCGTTTGCGCGATGCCGCCGGCAACGCGCTCGACCTGATCGCGCAGCAGGTTCAAATGGCGCGCTACATGCCGGCCGGGACGGGCGCATTGGACACATCAAACGCATCGGCGGGATTGTTC
>NZ_CAXTGZ010000261.1:0-1327 GCF_964243625.1 uncultured Caballeronia sp. | reverse complement strand
TGTTCGGATGCTCGTCAGGCCGTCCTGCGGGAAGTGACTCGGCGCCGACGTGCGAGACGTTGACCAGCCGCTCGGACGGCATCCTGATTCGTTATGGCGCCGATACGATCTCGACGTGGCCCTCGTCATCGGGTTCGCCCACGGATTGCCTTGGCCAGATATCGGCGGGTGAACGGATCACGAACCGTTACTACGCCAAAGCCAGTTCCTCGACCGTTGAGCCGGAGCTTTATTGCGAAGGCAGCGGCAAACCGGGAACGGGGCAACCCATGGTCGAAGGCATCGAGCGGCTCAGGATTGGCTACTGGCTGAAGGATGCGCCGGTTGCCGTCGATGCAGCGTCGATTGCAAGAGACCGATGGCCATTCGTCACCGCGGTGGAATTGTGCGTGCTCGCACGCGGCGACGCGCCGAGCGCAACGGCGCGCCCGCGCTACACGGACTGCGATGGCGCCACGGTGATCTCGGCGGACGGCCGGGTCCGGCAGGCGTTTCGCAGACGCATCGCGCTGCGTAATGGCAATGGACCGGAGGCGTTATGAAGATACGAACCGGTCATCGCCGGCACTCGCGGGGCGTGGCGCTGCCCATCGTTTTACTGATCTCTTCGATGCTGCTCGTCACCGCCGCAGCATGGCTCGAAGCCGCGTTGGTCGGCGCGCGGGCCACCGGCAACCTGCAGGACCGGGTCCAGGCTTTTCACGGCGCCGACAGTGCGTTGCTGCGCTGCGCCCGCATCGCGCTCGATTCGTTGCCTCAGCCGAGTAACGTCACTGGCCCACTCGGAAGCGAGCCGGACAAATGGCGCCTGAAGGCGTCGTTCGAAGGGGCATCGGCGAATGCGTTGATGCCTTTTACAACCTGGCCGCAAGCAGCGAAACCACCGCAATGTCTGATCGAAGCATGGCCGGCCAGTAATCGTGATGGTGGCGGCGCATTTCTGATTACTGCGCGTGGATTTGGACGGCGCGTGGTTATCGAAGCGTGGTTGCAACAACAGGTCGAAATCACCGAAAGCGGCGCGGTTGCGCGCTGGCGGCGCGTGGTCGCAAAACCTTTTCAGACGAGTTCGCCGTGAATACGACCGCATATACACTCAAGGGATTCAGCCTGCTCGAACTCATGATTACGCTCGGCGTGGCGGCGATCATCGCGATGTTCGCGATGCCGGTTTATCAGCAACAGGTGATGAAGGGACATCGGCTGGATGCGGGTGCCGCGATTTATCGGGCTGCACAATATGTGGAGAGTGCGCGAAGCGCGTCCGGTAACGACGCCGCGCTCAAACTGCCGGAGCCGTTCGGCCTGAACTACGTCGAAGATGGCC
>NZ_CAXTGZ010000260.1:0-8152 GCF_964243625.1 uncultured Caballeronia sp. | reverse complement strand
CTGCCTGGACGTCGCCGTCACGGTGCTTTTGGCGGTGTCGACCTGGGCCTGGGCGAACGCGGAAACTGCCGCGACCAGCGATGCGGCGGAAACGCCGGCAACCAACCAACGGGAGAATTTCACGTGTTTCATGTATTTCCTGAAGCGAACCGGATATTGGGACGAGTCGCTATTTGAGAATCAAATGCGAATCAGCGCAACCCGCCTCTGGGAAACGGGCTATCAACAAACAAGAATCAATAAACTCGAAATTCCGGGGAATACGTCGCAAAAAACATACGAGCGATGATCACCGCAGGAACGGAATCATGCGGGCGAGCAGTCCATCCCGATCAATGAAATGGTGCTTCAACGCTGCGAGCACGTGCATGGCGACGAGGACCAGCAGTGTGTAGTTCAGATAGATGTGGACCATCTTCAGCGTGCCCTTCAGCACATTGTCCGGCCCGATGATCGTCGGCAGCGGCAACACGCCGAGATAAACCACCTGAATGCCCGCAGCGGAGCTGTACAGATAACCCGAAATCGGAATGATCAGCATCAATACATAAAGCAGGAAATGCGTGAGATGCGCGACGCCTTTTTGCCACCCCGGCATGCGCCGGGGCATGGACGGCGCCTTGTGCGTGCTGCGCCAAAGCACACGGATCACCGCGAGCGCGAACACGGTTACGCCAATCCACTTATGCCACGAGAAGTACTTGAGCTTGGTTGGCGTGAAACCGGGGATATCGGTCATGATCCAGCCAAGATAAAAACCGCAGATGATCAAGAGCGCGATCAGCCAATGAAGGCCGATTGCGGTGCGGCTATAGCTTTCGGAGCTGGCGAAATTCGGGCTGCGTTCCATACGGTGTCCACCAGAAAGAAGTGCGGAATTGACCTGCAGCATTTTGGGTTTGTCGCCGAAGAAAGGGCGTCAAACCGTGAAGCAGGTCTCAAGGCCGCCATCCTACCCGAACAAGTAAAAAACAGCTTTCAGTAGAGAAATAGTTGCCGATCCCTTTCTGGCATTGTGCTGGCGCGAGAATGACGCTGATGTCATCCTGCCGAGTTGATCCGTGAGAGGATTGGGAATCAAATCATCGGATAAACGCCTTGAACGTCTCGGCGCATGACGGACCTGACGGTTTCGCCGGCCCCGACACGTTGTGACGCCGGGTAGCCGCTGTTTGTTACCATGCGCGCTGGCCCGGCCCTTGCTCTTTTAAGCGGCTGCCCCGGAACCAGGACGCGACAAGACACTGAATAACACCCCCGCAAGAGCCAGTACTCCACTCATGGAAGAAGACGATCTGATTGCCTGCCACGAATGCGACACGCTTTTTCACAAGCGTGCGCTGCCCGTGCGAACTTCAGCGAAATGCACGCGATGCGGCGCCACGCTTTATCCGAGCGTGGCGTCGAATCTCGACAAGCTTTGCGCCATCACGCTCGCCGCGTTGATCACTTTCCTGATTGCGCAGGCGTTTCCCATTGTGGAGCTGGAAACGAACGGGATCACCTCGCAGACCACGCTGATCGGCGCGATCGTCGCGTTGTGGGGCGAGAACATGGAAGTGATCGCGGTGATGGTTTTCTGCGCGACGATCCTCTTTCCGCTCACTGAGCTCGTCGCCATGCTGTACTTGATGGTCGCGTTGCGCGCCGGGTTCGTCCCGGCCGGTTTCAGCCAGGTGCTGCGCGCAATCCAGTTTGTCCGGCCGTGGGGAATGATCGAAGTATTCATGCTCGGCGTGCTGGTTACGCTGGTGAAAATGGTGAGCATCGCGCGCGTGATCCCCGAGGCCGCCCTGTTTGCGTTCGGCGCGCTGACGCTGCTGTTCGCAGTGATCCTGACCTTCGATCCACGCGCGCTCTGGGAAATCGCCGGGCGCCTGGCGAAGCGCGGGCCTCTACGATACACCCCGTTCGGCGGCCTTCAGTCCGGCATGGGTGCTGACCGGCAAACCGATCTCCAGGCCGAATCCCCGCTTGACCTGTTGCGGCCGCTTTTGCCGTCCAGCGCGCCGGCTGATGCATCTCCAGCCAACGCCGCGTCTCCACCGCTGAAGCCATGACCGATACACCCGAACCTGCTGAAGCAAAAGAAACCGCCAGTGCCGCCGATGCCGCTCCGTTCTACACCACGGCCTCGCGCGCCGGGCTGATCGGCTGCCACGCCTGCAACCTCGTGCAAAAACGCGCGGTCACGATCGATACGCAGCGCTGCACGCGTTGCGGCGCGAAACTCCACAGGCGTAATCCGGACTCCGTCGCGCGCACGTGGGCGCTGTTGCTGTCCGCCGCGATCCTCTACATTCCGGCCAATTTGTACCCCGTGCTGCATACATCGTCGATTGTCGGTTCAGAAGACGACACCATCATGAGCGGCGTCGCCATGTTCTGGAACGACGGCGACTATCCACTGTCGGCGATTATTTTTATCGCCAGTATCCTCGTGCCGATGTTGAAGCTCGGCACCCTCGCCTACCTCACCTGGGCGACTCAAACAGCGTCCAAATGGCGTCCGCGGCAACGTACGACGCTGTATCGGATCGTCGAAAAAATCGGCCGGTGGTCAATGCTCGACGTCTTTGTCGTCACCCTCACCGTGGCGCTCGTGCGCTTCGGGTCGCTGGCCGTGATCACACCAGGGCCGGGCGCGCTGGCATTCGGCTGCGTCGTGGTGCTGACCATGCTTGCCTCCATGCAATTCGACCCGCGGCTGATGTGGGATCACATCGAACCTTCAGGAAAGAAATATGACTAGCCCGCAAGGCCCCTCAAACGATACGGCCAAGGGCCCCAACGAGCCTTCCCGCAATGCCGGCGGCGGTGGATTACCGCCGAACCTTCCTGATCCCGTGATCGAGCCGCGCAGCCGCTGGGTTCCGTCGCTCGTATGGGTGATTCCGCTGATCGCGGCGCTGATCGGCATTGTGCTGGTCGTGAAGTCGGTCGCAGGACGCGGTCCCACTATCACCATCAGTTTCGTGAGCGCCGAAGGGCTCGAAAACGGCAAGACGAAGCTGAAATACAAGGATGTGGATGTCGGCACGGTGAAGAACATCACGTTGTCGAAGGATCATTCGCGCGTTCTCGTCGATGTCCAGCTGACCAAGGTTGCCGAAGATTTCGCCGTGAAGGACACGCGCTTCTGGGTCGTGCGTCCGCGCGTGGCGGCAAGCGGCGTGACCGGTCTCGGCACGTTGCTGTCGGGCGCCTACATCGGCGTGGATGCAGGGAAGTCGAAAGAGGACGAGACCCACTTCGTGGGGCTCGAATCGCCGCCCGCCGTGACCGGCGACCAGAAGGGCCGCCAGTTCACGTTACGCGGTGATTCGCTGGGTTCCATCGATATTGGATCGCCGATCTATTATCGTCGCGTGCAGGTGGGTCAGGTCGCGGGTTTCTCACTCGACAAGGACGGCACCGGCGTCACCATGCAGGTCTTCGTGAACGCGCCTTACGACCAGTACGTGGGCACGAACTCGCGCTGGTGGCATGCAAGCGGCGTGGATCTGCGGCTCGATTCCAGCGGCTTCAAGCTCAACACGCAATCGCTCGCGACCGTGGTGCTAGGCGGCATTGCGTTCCAGACGCCGCCTAACCAGGAACCCGGCAAGCAGGCGCCGGACAACATGACGTTCCGCCTCGGCTCCGACGAATCGGACGCCATGCGCGATCCGGACGGCCAGCCAATACGCGTTGTCATGAATTTCAACCAGTCGCTGCGCGGGCTGTCGGTCGGCGCGCCGATTGATTTCCGCGGCATTCTGCTTGGCAGCGTGACGGGCATCGCGATTGAATACGATCCGAAATCGCGCGCCTTCCAGATGCCGGTGACCATGAACATCTACCCGGACAGGCTCGGCAAGCGTTTCCGCGATTCGGTTCCGCGCCAGAACACCGTCGCCGGTCAGGAATTGCTGCAGAAGCTCGTCACAAACGGCCTGCGGGGACAATTGCGCACCGGCAACCTGTTGACCGGGCAGCTTTACGTGGCGCTCGATATCTTCCCGAAGGCGGCGAAAGCCACGGTGAATGTCGCGGCCGATCCGCTCGAACTGCCGACCGTGCCGAACACGCTCGACGAGTTGCAACTGCAGGTGGCGGATATCGCGAAGAAGCTGGACAAGATTCCTTTCGACGATATCGGCAACAACCTGAACAGTGCGCTGAAGAACGCGAACAGCCTCTTCAAGCAACTCGATACCCAGGTCGCCCCCGAGGCGCGTGACACGCTGACCGCCGCGAAGAACACCTTCACCGAAGCGCAAAGCACGCTGCAGCAGGATTCACCGCTGCAGTCGGACGTTCATCAGGCGCTGCAGGAACTCACGCGGACGCTGCAATCGCTCAATGCGCTCTCCGATTATCTGGAACGTCATCCGGAATCGCTGTTGCGCGGAAAACCAGGAGATAAGCCATGAGTCTGGCCACATTTTTCAAGGCCGCCGGCCGGGTTCCAGCGGTGGGCCTCGTGGCCGGGATCGCCGCGCTCGCCGCATGCAGCAGCTCGCCGCCCGCGCGTTTTTATACGCTCGGCGGCGGCTCGGGTGACAGCACGGTGAGAACCACGGCGCCCGCGTCGTTCTATCTGGAGCTGGCGCCGGTCGACATGCCGCCGCAAGTCGCGAAGAACCAGATGGTCGTGCAGGACGGCACCGCGCAGGTGCGGGTGCTCGAGGATCAGCGCTGGGCATCGCTTCCCGCCGACGAAGTGCGGCGCGCGTTATCGGCGGATCTGTCGCAGCAGCTTGGCGCCATCGATGTCTATGGCACGCCGCATCCCGACGGCGCGGCGGTGTATCGCGTGAAGGTGAACGTGCAGCGCTTTGAATCGTCGCCGGGAAAACGCGCGTTGATCGATGCCGTGTGGAGCGTGCGCGGCGTTAGCAACCAGGCTGTCCTGACGTGCCGGACCGTGTCCGAACAGCCAGTTGGCGATGGTTATGACGCGCTGGTGGCGGGGCATCGGCAAGCCGTGGATGCGCTCGCCGGCGCGATTTCCGCCGGCGTCAAGACGGTGAGTTCGGCACCCGCACCGTCGATGACATCGGTTTCAGCGAAAAGCGCGAAGCCCGCAATGCCTGCGCCGCCGCGTCTGTTGCCTTGTCCGATGAACGCCGCGCCGGCGCAGTGAATCTGAAAGGACTCCGACCAGAGTCCGCCGCAACCCGGTTGCACCGGAAGGTGCGCCGGGTTTTTTGTCGCCCGACCACAACGCCGCAATCTCGAAATTAAGTCGGTACGCGCCGGGGCGGTTAAGATCGCTCTCCGTGACTACTCATTGCAGAATCCAAAATACAGATGATGAAACTGATCGGTTCGCTCAGCAGCCCGTACGTTCGCAAGACGCGGATTGTGATGGCAGAAAAGAAGATCGACTGCGAACTGGTGCTCGAAAACGTCTGGGCATCTGATTCGAAAATCCACAGTTACAATCCGCTCGGCAAGGTGCCCTGCCTGATCCTGGACGATGGCGAAGCGGTTTTCGATTCGCGCGTGATCTGCGAATACGTCGATACGCTCACGCCGGTCGGCAAGCTCTTGCCGCAGGAACGTCGTGAGCGCACCGAAGTCCGATGCTGGGAAGCGCTCGCCGACGGCATGCTCGACGCAGCCGTGCTGATCCGCCTGGAAGGCACGCAGCGTGAGGAAGCGCAACGCAACGACGCGTGGATCGAGCGCCAGCAGCGCAAGATCGATGACGGCCTGAAAGCGATGTCCAAAGGACTTGCCGCGAAAAACTGGTGCTCGGCCAATCACTTCACGCTCGCCGATATCGCCTGTGGCTGTGCGCTCGGCTATCTCGACTACCGCATGCCCGAGTTGAACTGGCGCGAGGATTACCCCAATCTCGACAAGCATGTGCAGCGTTTGTCGCTGCGCCAGTCTTTTATCGATACATTGCCGGTTTGAGGTTTCTCTACAGTCCTGCAAGAAAGCCCCTTTCGGGGCTTTTTTTCATGGCGGCGCGATTACTTCGCCAGCGCCTTCTTCAGCACCGTGTTCGCCTGCTCGATCGCCGCCCGCGTGGCTGGCGTCTTCGCCAGCGCGTTCAGCATCACGAAGTCGTGGATCGTGCCTTCGTAGCGCACCGCCGTTACACGCACACCTGCTTGCGAGAGCTTGCGGGCGTAGGCCTCGCCTTCGTCGCGCAGGACATCGTTTTCGTCGGTGATGACGAGTGCCGGCGGCAAGTCCTTCAACTGATCCAGCGATGCACGCAACGGCGACGCTGTGATCTTCTCCCGGTCGGCTGCATTCGGCGCGTATGCGTCCCAGAACCACTTCATCGCGTTTTTGGTGAGCCACGGGCCGTCGGCGAATTCGTTGTACGAGCCGTCGTCGAAGTTTGCATCGGTGACGGGGTAGAACAGCACCTGGTAGCGCAGCGCCGGGCCACCCTGCTCCTTCGCCATCAGCGTGACCGCGGCCGCCATGTTGCCGCCGACGCTGTCGCCGACCACGGCCATGCGGGTTGCATCGACGTTGAATTGCTTTGCATGCTCAGCCACGTAGCGCGTCGCAGCGTAAGCCTGCTCGACCGGCACTGGGAATTGGGTCTCGGGCGAGCGATCGTAATCGACGAAAACCACGGTCGCCTGCGCGCCGTTCGCGATTTCGCGGATCAGGCGGTCGTGCGTGTTTTTATCGCCGAGCACCCAGCCGCCGCCGTGAAAGTACATGATCACGGGCAGCACGCCCTTTGCCTGCGCCGGGCGTACGATGCGCAGCGCGACCTTGCCGGTCGGGCCGGCATCGATCACGCGGTCTTCGATTCGCGCGGCCTGCTTTTCGACCTGCTGCGACTGGGCGCCGGCAAGGACGTTGCGGGCATCGGCGGGAGACAAGGTGTAGATCGGCGGGCCTTTCTGTGCGGTGAGTGCATCGATGAACTGCTGCGTCGCCGGTTCGAGCACGGGCGCGGCCTGCGCGATGGCGCTTGCGGTCAGCGTTGCAGCAACGGCAGAAGCGATGGCGAGAGACTTGAGCTTGAACATGTTGACTCCTGTTAGTGAGGGGCGTTGATAAATGCTTGCTTGAGAAACATTTGAAATTCATATGCATCTACTTGTAGATAGATGATGCGGTACGGCTTTGATACGGCTTTGATACGGCATTGATACGACTGCGACTTGCCTCACGGCGGCCGGGAAACCTTGGCACCAACAATGGATAACTGCGTACCTGCTATCTACAGACCCGTTAAAACCGTGACGCGCGAAATCACTCATCAAATCCGTGCAGGGATGATTAGTCGGCTCGACGCGCGTTTTGAACGCGGTAAAAAAGTAAGACAAAAAGCAAAAAATCACATTCCCGTCAAAGGAATCGGAAATCAAAATCTACCTACTCAAAGATAGATTGGTTTTGATAAAGGTTTATTCATTATTAACAATATTCCGAACAATTACCTTGTATTACGACCCAATGAATTCAGAAGCCACGCTACGCCTTCATCGTTTTACGGTTTGCGTGACTTCTTCAAGACGCACCTTTGAATGAAACAATCGGCAAGCCAGCAGACTACCCTGATACGCCGCGAATAGCGCCCGGGCAGTCACCTCGGGCTTACCATTTACACGCAGGGTTTCTTGCTTCTCGCCTTCGGCCAGCACTTTCGCCAGCCACGATTCATTTGCTTTAAAGAAGGCCTGAACCGCATGACGCACGTCCTCGGGTAAAGACTGGATATCCGCAGCCAGCATTCCGCACAAGCAAACCTGATCGCCTTCGCCCACGATCTTGCCGAACAGCTTCGCGTAGCGATCAAGCTTTTTCTCGGCGGAAGCCGAACTGTCGATGGCGTAAATCGACGACATGACATCTGCGCTATAGGTATTCACTGCTTCGAGCACGAGATCTTCCTTCGAAGGGAAGTAATAGTGGATGCTCGATGTCTTCACCCCAACCAGCGTCGACAGATCGCGATAACTAAACCCGTTGTACCCGCGCGTCATCAACAGGATTTGCGCGTGATCGAGCAATTGCTCGCGCACGGTGTTTTTGTCCGGGGTTTTCTCGGTGTTCATTTCGGAATCTCATGCCTTCGATGAGTCGTAATTTATCTACTAGAAGATAGATAGTCAAGGAAATTTAATGAATTTCATCGGGCGTTTTTAACAGGGCGTTTTTAACAAGCTCTCCGCAAACATCATGA
>NZ_CAXTGZ010000259.1:0-8152 GCF_964243625.1 uncultured Caballeronia sp. | reverse complement strand
TGAGCCGGTGCGGTATTGACCCTGACCAGGCCTCGCGGCGATTGTTGGCGATCGCCCACTGACGACTCCAGCGCGTCGAAGTCGTCCACGAGTTGCCTCGCTGACTCATAGAACGTCTGTCCCGCTTCGGTGATCACGACCCGCCGCGATGTCCGCAAGACAAGCTGTGCGCCAAGGTGCCGCTCCAGCGCGCCGATCTGTTTGCTGACTGCAGGCTGCCCGATCCCTTCTTCACGCCCGACGGCGGAAAAACTCCCACATTCGACCAGACGTACAAACAGGCGGATCGCGTTCACTCTATCCATACGGCCATCCGCATCAATTCCAGAATGGAATCGATGGTATGCCCTGGTGCAGCGTTTCGGCAATGGATGAAGTTGCTTATGTTATGGGCTGTGTAAGCAACAACCCCAGGACAAAGGAGCTGAGCGATGAAAGCGATATGTGTGACACCCGAACGCGAGCTTGAAGTTCGCGACATTCCGACCCCGACCGCGCCGGCACCGGGCCATTTGCTGATCGACATGGAAGCATCGGCGATCAACCATGGCGACAAGACTTTCCTGCGAATCCCTACAGCCGCCGGCAAAGCGCTCGCGCTGGGCCAGCACGACGTCTGGGGTGCGTCGGGAGCAGGACAGGTGTTGGCGGCGGGAGCCGGCGTTCCTGCAGAATATGTGGGCAAGCAGGTGGCGATCTACCGGTCGCTCGGAAGAAGTCCCGAAAGCGTTGGACTTTGGTCCGAGCGGGCGCACGTGCCCTACTCTGCGTGCCTGATCCTGCCCGAGCATGTTCGCGCCCGGGACTATTGCGGTTCGCTCGTCAACGTGATGACGGCCTACGCCTTTCTCGAAGAGATCGCCGAAGCGGGTCACAAGGGCGTCATCGTCACGGCCGGGAATTCGGGCACCGGTCATGCTCTTGCTGCCCTGGCCCGTATTCGAAAGTTGCCCGCGATCTTCCTGGTGCGTACCGGGGAAGCACGCGAGACGCTGTGCCGTTTCGGCGCGGAGCATGTCATTGTCACCAGCGAAGGTTTCACCGATACGCTCCGCACGTTGTCCGCCGAACTGGGAACGACGGCGGTATTCGACGGCGTTGGCGGAGACTTGCTGTCGAAGATCGCACCGGTCCTGCCGGTGAATTCGACGGTCTACATCTACGGCTTTTTGGGCGGCGCCGTTCCGGTTTCAATTCAGTCCGTGCTTTTCATGATGAACAACCTGACCTTGCAACGATTCAGCAATTTCGAAAGCCGCACGGTGAAGGATCATGACAAGCTGGTCTCCGCCCTCAAAGCGCTCGAGGGTGTGATTGACGACCCGATGTTCACGACCCAAATTGGCAAGGAGTTCCCACTCGATCAGATCGAAATGGCCATGGCCTACGAATCCAGTAGTGGCGCCAAGGCCGTCTTGCTGACTTAGGCGGACTCGAAACGGCTCTTTTCTCGATCCAAAAAATTCAAGCCACGATGGCAAGCTGCCGGAAACACGCGTCGAGCGCGATCCGCAGTTGCTCCTTGAGCGTCGCCGACGCTTCCATGACCGGCAAGCGCGTTTCGCTGCCAATCACGCCGTCGAGGGCAAGCGCCGCCTTCACGCCGGACGGATTCGGCGCGCTGAACAAGAGCTTGATGACAGGCTTGAGGGCTTCGAAGAACGCGGCGGCATCGTCCGTTCTCGCCGATAAAACCCGTTCGTGGATCTCGGCCAGGACATCGGCGAAAAGATGGGCGGTCGTCAGGATGCCGCCCGATCCGCCGGCAATCAGGCAATCGAGGTAGGCGTCGTCGTTGCCGCAGAGAACGCTGATCGGCAGTTGGCAAAGCTTCTCGAAAGTCGCCGGCACACAGGCCTTGATCGCGACAATATTGGCATGCTCGGCAAGGCGCTCGACCGTGTTCGTATCAATGGCAACACCCGTGCGATGCGGCACGTCGTAGAGGATGACCGGGCGTTCCGTGGCACGTGCGACTTCGTCGAAGTGCCAGCGAATGCCGGCTTGATCAGGGCAGACATACGCCGGCGCGGACACCAGATAGCCACCAATGTCCCAGCGGTCGAGTTCGCGAATTTCCTGCACCATGTCGCGTGTGTTCATGCCGCCAACACCGACCACCACCGTCAGCCGCGTACCGATCACTTCGAACAATGAACGCAAGACCTTGAGCCGTTCGTATTGGTCGAGCAGCGCCGCTTCGCCGGTCGTTCCCAGTGCGACAAAACCGCTGATTTCCTGGCTCAGATATCGCTCGGCGAGACGCTGGAGTGCGTCGGTATCGACTTGTCCGTCCTTGAACGGCGTGACAATAGGCAACCATATTCCGGAAACCATGCTCAACTCCGCATGGCCGGTCGGGCCAGGGCATTTTCAATTTTCGATAAAACCTGTTCGGACGTCATGACCATCCCCTCGCGTTCATTTGATTGGATCAAACGAAGCGTATCGGATCGCGTGTAAACGTCGCGTCAAAAAACCGGGAGCGCGCATATAGAACGCGCCTGCGTAATCAGCGCGGCGACAGCGGCAGTGCCAGCAACTTGTTGGTGATTTCGTTCGATAGACGCAAGGCCGACATCGGGCCGCCGAAGCCCCAGATGTTCGGCTCAACCAGCGCGATGCGCCCTGCCCGCTTCGACGGAACGAAGCGCCAGACGGGGGACGTGAGCTGTGTTTCGATGGGAACGTTCTCGCTCGACGCGGTCACGAACAACACCGCGAGGTCGGGCTTCTTGAGCAAATCAGCCGACGTCACGTAGATGGTGCCTTCACGCGTCGGCTTCGATGGCCACAGCGACAAACCCAGCGCCCGCGCCACCCCCGCCGCCGTGCTGTTTCCTGTATAGGCCCAATACCGATCCGGCAAGCCGAGTTCCTGCAACAACGCCACCTGCTCGCCGCTGCGGCCTGCGAAAGCGAGGCGTTGTGCATCGTGGGCGAGGCCCGCATCGAGTTTCGCTTCTACTGCTTGCGTCTTGTCCTCGCGTCCGGTGAGACAGCCTATCGTGCGAAAGATCGTGCGCGTCCAGTCCAGTTGCGTTTTCTGCACGCCACCTTGTTCCATGTCCGGACTGAACTGGAAGAGCACTGTGGGCGCGATCCGGTCGAGCGCCGCGAAGATCGGCGCATGTCGATACCCCACGCCAATGATCAGGTCGGGACGCACCGATGCAATCGCTTCAAGGCTCGGTTCCTGCCGCGTGCCGACTTCCGGCACGCCGTTGAAACGCGCGCTGTCGTAGCCGATCCAGCCGGCGTAGTAAGCGTTATCGACGAGACCGACGGGCGTGATGCCGAGCGCGGCCAGATCTTCCGCGAACATGAATTCGAGGACGACGACGCGCTTGGGTTTCAAAGGCATCGTCTTGCTGAATTGCGATATGGTCGCGTTATCCGCAAGCGGTCCGCAGACGGGCGCGTTCGGCTCCGACGCGAACGCCACCGACGTCACCGACGCCACCGACGCCACCGACGCCACCGACGTCATCACCAGGCATGCAAACGCACAGAAAAGCTTCTTCACGCGATTGCCTTTTGTAGCGCGAGTTGTTCGTCCGACATTGTCAGCAGTAAGGGACAGCTCGTGCAAAGTTGCGTTTCTCCGGGGATCTCGTAACGCACGCAACACACGCGGCGTGCGCGAAACGGGTCGGGCAGCAGCGCCGAGCGCGGCTTCATCTGGCGGATGGGGGCGCGCAGCGGATTGGGTGCGCCATCCGCGCCGAGGGAAGGTCCGAATAGCCATGCAGCATCGCCACGATCGTCTTCCTCGCCCGGCAGCAGCGCGCATTGCTCCAGCAAGTAGTCGAGCAGATTGCCTGCGTTGCTCCACAACACGCGTGGCGCGATGCGCGTCAAGCCGGCGAGCATCCCGATCACTGCATCGAGATGCTCGAGCAGGCCGGCGTAGTTGAGCGCGGTATCGTGGGTATGCGGTTTGAGCGAGTCGGCTGCGAAATGCAGCGCGACCGGCATGCCTTCGCGCAGGACAAGCTGCGTTCGCGCAGGCGACATGTCCAGAGGACGTCGCAGCAGCCGCGCCGCCAGAATTCCCGCGGGGGCGGCAAGCCCGAAATAATACTTGCTCCATTGCGATAACAACGCACGCGCGTGAAGCTCGGCATCGCCGCCATAGTGATGGACCATTGCATCGAGCAACGCGTTCCGACGCGCGCCCAGCGACGACAAAGGGATGCTGATGTCATTCGTTTCCAAAGCATGATTGGGCGCACCGAGCCACACGTTCTGCAGATACGGCGCGATCGATGCCGGCGCGAACGATGCAAGACATTGCGAAGCATTCGATGCGGCGTCCGGACTCATCGTCCGCTCCGCTTTTCGCGCCGTGCCTGCAGCACCAGAAGCGCAAGCAGATAAGGCGCGCCGATCAACGCCGTCAGCACGCCCGCCGGAATCTCACGCGGCGCGAGCAGCGTGCGTGCGGCGATATCGGCGGCGGCGAGCACCAGCGCACCGATCGCGCCCGCAAGCCAGAGCCTGGTCCGATGTGCCCGCGCGCCCAGCATGTTTGCCAGATGCGGCGCCATCAATCCGATAAACCCCACCGGCCCGACCGCCGCCACCGCCGCGCATGCAGCGAGCGTGGCAATGGTCAGGACAAGCGGCCTCAATACGTTGATCGGCACGCCGAGCGCGACCGCCTGATCATCGCCGAGTGCGAGCAGGTCGAGTGGCCGCGCGAGCAACGCAAGTACCGGTAGGGCAACGACGCACCACGGCAGCAGCGCCGCGACTTCACCCCAACTGCGCCCATACGTGCCACCTACGAGCCACACCACAAACCGCGCCGGCTGCACGCTTTGCTGCGTGATCAGCCATTGCGACGACGTGGTCCACAACGTACCGATGACAATGCCCGTCAACGCCACCGCGAGTGGCGCGTAATGATGCCGCCGGTTGAGCAACAAGGTAAGCAGAAGCGTCGCGCCGCCGCCAGTCAACGCGGCGCCCGAAAGGATCGCGTGACCGGCGAGCGGCCAGATCATCAGCGCGACGAGCGTCGTCAGCCCCGCCCCTTGCGTGACGCCGAGCACCTCGGGACCCGCCAGCGGATTTCTCACGATGCTCTGCATCAACACGCCGCTCGATGCCAGCAACGCGCCCGCAAGCAACGCGCACACGAGGCGTGGCACGCGCAGATCGAGCAGCATGCGCGCCACATCGTCACGATGAGCAAGGACGCCGAGCCATCGCTCGGGCCCCAGCCACGTCGGGCCAGATGATGCACCGATTACCAGGATCACCGCGCACGTCGCCGCCAGGAGCGCCGCGACCGCCGGCCACGGCAATGCGCTCATCGCGCGGACGAAGCGCGTGCCGCGTGCTTCCACCGCACGTTCCTGGCCCCCATGCAGCACGCCCGCCCACGCGGCGCCGCTGCGGAGCATCGCGAGCATCAGCGGCGTGCCGGCGAACGCAATGGCGACGCCTGTGGAAAGCGTCGAGTCGAGATCGAGTGCGAGTACGGCGCTGTCGGTGACGAGCACGAGCGCGCCGCCGACCAGCGCCGATAACGGCACGAGCGCGTCCAGCTTCGATGCCCTTGCGCCGCGAATCTGCCGCAGCAGATTCGGCGCGATCAATCCAACGTAAGAGAGCGGTCCCGCAATGCTCACCGCGACGCTTGCAAAACCGACCGCGACGATGAGCGCCGCGAGCCGCGTGGCGTCGATACGAACGCCGAGCGCAGCGGCGGCATCGTCGCCAAGAGACAGCGGATCGAGCGGCCGCATGACGAACGGCAACGCAACGAGCGGCACGGCGAGCCACCCAAGCGCCGACTTCAATCCGGCCGCGCCCGGCTGATACAAACTGCCGCTCGCCCATAGCGATGCGCCCATCACGGTCTGCTCGAAGAAGGCCAGCAACAGTGTCGATATGGCCGAGAACAGCAGCATGCAGACGCTGCCCGCCAGCACCAGCCGAAGCGGGGTCGCCCGCCAGCCGCCGGCGGCCGCCGCAACACATGCAGCGGCCGCGAGACCGCAGGCAAACAGCAACGGCACGGAGGCCGCGCCGAATACGGCGGGCAGGATCATCGCGGCGAGCAAGCCGAGTTGCGCGCCGCCTGTGATCCCAAGCAGATCGGGCGATGCCAGCGGATTGCGCGTCAGCGCCTGGAACAACGTGCCGGCGACCGCAAGACAGCCGCCCGCCACGAGCGCCGCTGCAATGCGCGGCGCATTCAGGTCAAAGAGAAAGACACCGGCGAGCTGAGCCGCGTCGCTGCCGGGCGCGGCCTCAAGCCACGCACGGACATCGGGCGCGAGGCGCAACAGCGCAACTGCGACGATCAAGAGCACGAGCAAGACGACCAGCAAACCCACGCGGCTTTTGACCGGCGCGCGCCATCGCTCGGAAGAGGAGGCAAGCGTGGTCATGCGACCAGATCCCTGGCCGGACTTCCCAGCGACTCCGCTTCATAAGCCGGCACGCACATAGGCGCACCGGTCTGAGGGTGTGCGATCTTCAGCATCCGCACGCCGAACGTATCGTTGAGATGATGCGGGTCGAGCATGGCATCGGGCGCGCCATGAGCGACGATCCGGCCGGCGCGCATCAATACGATTTCATCGCTGAACGCGGCAGCCTGGTTGAGGTCGTGCAGCACCCATACGATCGTCAATCCGCGCTCGCGATTCAGCCGCCGCAATTCGCGGAGAATATCGAGTTGATGATGGATGTCGAGATAGGTTGTCGGCTCGTCGAGCAACACGATAGGCGCCTGTTGCGCCAACGCCATCGCGATCCACACCCGCTGACGTTCGCCGCCCGAGAGCGCGGCGACATCGCGTGCTGAATCATCGGCCAGGCCGCTTGCTTCGAGCGCTTCATCGATCGCTGCGTGATCCGCGCGTGTCAGTCCTCTCAGCCAGCCGCCATACGCATAACGCCCGTATGCAACCAGTTCACGCACAGTCAGCCCTGCCGGAATCTGGTTGAACTGCGCGAGCATGGTCAGCGTCCGGGCGAGCACGCGCCGGCGCAATGTACCAATAGGCACGCCGTTCACTTCGACATGTCCGCCGAGCGCCGGCTGCAGTCCGGCAAGCGTGCGCAGCAACGTGCTTTTACCGCACCCGTTCGGGCCGCACAGCGCGGTGACCCGCCCTGCCTGAATACTCACATCCAGCCGGTCAAGTACTACATGTTCCCCGTATCCAACCGTCAGCGAGCGCGCGGCCAGTGCGGGTCCTGCGGGCAATGTCATCGTGTATCCGTCCGCTCGCTGTAGCTTTGCGCCATCGCGACCACGACCTTGCGCGGTCCTTCGAACGGATCGCGGGCGTGCGCGGTCAGCATGTTGTCGAGCATCAGCACGTCGCCGGTCACCCACGGAAACACGATGCGCTGCTCGTCCAGCACGCCGCGAATCTCCGCGAGCGCTTCAGCTTCTATCGGTTCGCCGTCGCCGTAATACACGTTGCGTGGCACGTTTTCCAGGCCGACGGCATCGACGAGTGCTTCCTGCATGTCTTCATCGAGCGTCGAGAGATGGAACAGATTCGCCTGGTTGAACCACACCATCTCGCCCGTGCGCGGATGGCGCGCGACCGCCTGGCAGCGTTCGCGGGTACGCAGGAGCAGTTCTTCATCGTCGCCATTGCGCCACTCGTATTCGATACCGCGCGTTGCGCAGATCCGTTCGACCACTGCGGGGTCATCTGAGCCGAATGCGTTTTGCCATGGCAGATCAAGTCCTTGCCCGAAGTTGCGCACGTACAGCAGCTCGCGTTTTGCAAAACGTTCGACCAGCGCGGGATCGAGCGCCCGGTAGACTGCGCGGCTATCCGCAATCGGCGTCGCGCCGCCCGATCGCGCCGCCAGCGCGCAATGGAACCAGATGCGCAACGGCCACTCGCGTGTGTACGACTGTTCGTTATGCAGCGGGATGGAGCGATGCGGCGGATATTCCGTCGATGTGTACACGGCGCCCTCGACCTGGCTGCGCGGCGTCGATGCAAATTCATACCCAATGAGCGGATCTCCGCACGATGCGGCGAAGCGCTGGAATGCTTCTATCGATGCAACCGCGAAACCCGTGAAGCGCAGCCCGCCTGAACGCTCGAGCGTACTGTCGATGATCGTGCGCAGCGGCGCTGCGGCTTCTTCAAGCGAGAAGGTGACG
>NZ_CAXTGZ010000258.1:0-8154 GCF_964243625.1 uncultured Caballeronia sp. | reverse complement strand
CCCGCCTGAAGACCCGCTTTCGCGGCCGCGCTACCCGCTTCCACGCCCGCCACCGACAACGTGCCGCCGCCCGGTTCGAAGCCGAGCTTGTCCATGAAGTCCTGATCGATGTCCTGGTCGTCGACCTTGCCCACCGTCACAGGAAAATCGAACGTACCTTCGCTCGTCTTGGCCGCGAGCACGACGCGGCGCTGGTCGAACGATGCATCGAGCAGCTTCCAGCGCAGGTCGGACCATGACCGGATCGGCAACGTGTCACCAGTCGCACCGCCGCCGGGCGTCATGTCGCGCATCGAAACGACTGTCTCGCCGCCCTCGAAGCCGGCTTTCGCGGCCACGGTACCGGCTGCCGGCGTGGCGAGGATCGCCGCCGGCTCGGACACGCCTGCGGCGAACACGCCGGCGAACAAAAGGATGGCGAGAATGAAGTTGAAGACAGGACCCGCCGCAACAATCGCGATGCGCTTGAACACGGGCTGGCGGTTGAACGCGTGCGGCAGATCGGCTTCGGGAATGGTCGCGTCCGACTCCCGTTCGTCGAGCATCTTCACGTAGCCGCCAAGCGGCAACGCCGAGATCGTCCACTCGGTGCCGGTGGTCTTGCTGACCCACTTCACGAGCGGCTTGCCAAAGCCGACCGAAAATCGCAGGACCTTCACGCCGCACAGCCGTGCGACGCTGAAATGGCCAAATTCGTGGACGACGACCAAGACGCCGATGGCCACGACAAACGCAACGATTTCAGTCAGGAAGTTCATGTCCGTCTCAATGCAGGACGCGCTCTGCTTGCGGCGCGTCCATGGTCAGCAAGGCCGAGAACTCGCCCGCGAGGCGGCGCGCTTCGGCGTCGGCTGCGAGCACTTCATCTAGCGTCGATGCATTGCCGTTCGGCATGGCGTTCAGCACGCGCTCGACCACTTCGCCAATCGCCATGAAGCCGATACGGCGCGTCAGGAACGCCTCCACCGCGACTTCGTTGGCAGCATTGAGCGCCGCGCTTGCCGTGCCGCCGGCTTCCAGCGCCTTCAGCGCGAGCGCGAGACACGGAAAACGCTTGAGGTCGGGCTTCTCGAAGGTGAGCGTTGCGATTTGAGCGAGATCCAGTTGCGCGACGCCGGAATCGACACGATCCGGGAACGCCAGCGCATGCGCGATCGGCGTGCGCATGTCGGGATTGCCGAGTTGCGCGAGCACGGAGCCATCGGCGTAGGACACCAGCGAATGAATCACGCTTTGCGGATGAATCAGCACTTCGATGCGCGATCCCGGCACGTCGAACAACCAGTGCGCCTCAATCACTTCGAGACCCTTGTTCATCATGGTCGCGGAATCGACCGAAATCTTGCGGCCCATTGCCCAATTCGGATGCTTGCAGGCTTCGTCGGGCGTGACATGCTTGAGCGACGACGGGTCGCGCGTGCGGAACGGTCCGCCCGACGCCGTCAAGATGATCTTCGATACCCCGCCGTGCAGCGCCACTTCGCGTGGCAGGCACTGGAACACGGCGTTGTGCTCGCTGTCCACCGGCAGCAGGACGGCGCCGTGATCGCGCACGGCATCGATGAAGATCTGCCCCGACATGACCAGCGCTTCCTTGTTGGCCAGCAGGATGCGCTTGCCGGCACGGGCGGCGGCCAGCGTGGGCGCGAGCCCTGCGGCGCCGACGATCGCGGCGACCACAGTGTCGCAACCCGAACTCTCCGATACATCCACGAGCGCCTGCGGGCCGTAGCTCACCTCGGTCTTGCAACCTTGCTCGCGCAGCGCGGCGGCGACCTTCTCGGCGGTACTGGCGTCACCTACGACCGCGACTTCCGGCTGGAACTGCAGGCACTGATCGACGAGCTTGTCGCCGTTGCGATGCGCGCTCAGTGCGTAGACCTTGAACCGGTCGGGATGCCGCGCCACGACATCAAGCGTGCTCTCGCCGATCGAGCCCGTTGAGCCGAGCAGAGTCAGACGTTTTTGCATAAATCCTTCTTTAGCGGGCTGGCCGGATCAACCCGGCCGCCGATTTAGCTTCGATTTGGCGCATTTGGCTACATCGCATCTGGCTACCTGCACGCCGGCACACGTGGCCACTCTTTCTGGCCAACTAGCCGCCGAACGATCCGAGCAACAACAGCGCGATCGGCAATACCGGCAGGAGAGCGTCAATCCGGTCGAGCACGCCGCCGTGCCCCGGGAGCAATCCGCTCGAATCCTTGACACCGGCCTGGCGCTTGAGCAGCGATTCGAACAGATCGCCGATCACGCTGAACACGGTCAGCACGGTCAATGACATTAGCGCGCCGAGCCAGCCGAGGTGCTCCACGAGCGCCGTATAAAGGGTTGGCGCAAAAACCATCGTTGCAGCGGCCGCCGAACCCACGACCATCACCGCCAGCCAGCCGCCAGCCGCGCCTTCGCGGGTCTTGCCCGGGCTGATGGACGGCGCGAGCTTGTGGCGGCCAAACGCTTTTCCGGCGAAGTATGCGCCAATGTCGGCCAGCCATACGACTAGGAGAAGCGATAGCACGAATGCTACGCCTACCGTTCGAGCCGCAACCAAAGCGTGCCAGCACGCCACAAACGTCACGATTCCCGCGAACAACAGGAAAACGCGCCACGCGCCTTCGGCCAGCACCGGTTTCCGGGCGAGCGCAAATGGTCCGGCCAGGACCCAGAAGATTGCGGCCATCTGATACAGGGGTTTGTAACCGAGCCCGAGCCGCGTGCTGGCGACCAGCGCCACGCCCGCGATCACTGCGTACACCACCGGCGTCCCGCCGCCCAGCTTGAGGAGCCGCGCCCATTCCCAGGCCGCGAAGATCACGACTACGGCGATCAGCGCCGCGAAAGCGCCCACTGGTGCGAAAAACGTGATTGGCAGGAGCACTGCCAGCAAGACGATTGCCGTGATGACACGGGTCTTTAGCATGAAAGGGTATCGGCCTTCTGCGATTGCGGTTCGAGTTGCGCGCTGGTGCGGCCGAAGCGGCGTTCGCGTTCGCCATACGACTCGAGCGCTCGTGCGAGCGCCTCGGCGTCGAAGTCGGGCCAATAGGTATCGGTGAAATAGAACTCTGTGTAGGCCAGTTGCCACAGCAGGAAGTTGCTGATGCGCTGCTCCCCGCCCGTGCGGATGAAGAGATCCGGCTCGGGCGCATAAGCCATGGCCAGATGCTGCTCGAACGACGCTTCGTCGACGGGAACGACGCGGCCTTCTTCCACCGACTGCTCGGCGAGCTTCCTGGCGGCCTGCATGATGTCCCAGCGGCCACCGTAATTCGCCGCAATGGTCAGCGTCAGGCGTGTGTTGCGCGCCGTCTTGGTTTCGGCACGCTGGATCAGCGCGCGGATGCGATCGTCGAACATGGAGGTGTCGCCCACCACCCGCAAACGGATGCCGTTTGCGTGCAGCTTGCCGACTTCCCGCTCAAGCGCCGTGACGAACAGGCGCATGAGGAACGAGACTTCGTCAGTTGGACGCCGCCAGTTTTCGGAACTGAAGGCAAACAACGTCACGAACTGGACGCCCTGGCGCGCACAGCTTTCGACCGTTGCCCGCACGGCATCGACGCCGCGCGTGTGGCCCGCTACGCGCGGCAGGCGCCGCTGCGTTGCCCAACGGCCATTGCCGTCCATGATGATCGCGATATGACGCGGGACAGCCGCGACATCGGGCACGCGAACGGTAGAGCTGGTATAGGTCATGGCCGCTGAATCTTAGTATCGACAGAGTGACGCGCCGGCACGACGCAAGAGACCGTGATCGGCCTCAAACCGTCATGATTTCGGCTTCTTTCGACACCACCAGCTTGTCGATTTCCGCGACGTTTTTGTCAGTTAATTTCTGGACGTCATCGCTTGCACGACGCTCGTCGTCCTCGGAGATTTCCTTGTCCTTCACAAGCTTCTTCAGTTGCTCGTTCGCGTCGCGACGCAGGTTGCGAATCGCGATCTTGGCGTTTTCGCCTTCGCTTTTCACCACTTTCGTCAGTTCGCGGCGGCGTTCTTCCGTCAGCGCGGGCATTGGCACGCGGATCTGGTCGCCCTGGTTCGACGGGTTCAGGCCGAGATCCGAATCGCGGATCGCCTTTTCCACCACCGGCACCATCTTCTTTTCCCACGCCTGCACGCCGATCGTGCGCGCGTCGATCAGCGTCATGTTCGCGACTTGCGAGATAGGTACGCTCGAGCCGTAATAATCCACCTGGATATGATCGAGCAAACCCGTATGGGCGCGACCCGTGCGAATCTTGGCGAGATCGTTCTTGAACGCTTCGATCGACTTCTGCATCTTCTGGTCGACGCTCTTTCTAATGTCAGCCACACTCATTTCAGCCTCCGTACTTGCTTTGTTACACGCAGTGCAGGCATGGGGGGCGCCGGTCCCAACGAACCCGCACTCGGCCTCAAGCCTGCTTTCGTTACTTACTGCGAGAGTTTACACGTGGACGAGCGTACCTTCGTCGTCGCCCTGGATGATGCGCTTGAGCGCCCCCGGTTTATTGATCGAAAACACCCGGATCGGCAGCTTCTGGTCGCGGCACAGCGCAAACGCCGTCGCGTCCATCACCTGCAGGTTCTTGCCGATCGCTTCGTCAAAGCTGATCGTGCTGTAACGCGTGGCGCTCGCATCTTTCTTGGGATCGGCGGAATATACACCGTCCACTTTGGTCGCCTTGAGCACGACTTCCGCGCCGACTTCCGCACCGCGCAGGGCAGCAGCGGTATCGGTCGTGAAGAACGGGTTACCCGTGCCGGCCGCGAAAATAACCACTTTTCCTTCTTCGAGCTGACGAATCGCGCGCGGGCGAATGTACGGCTCGACCACCTGGTCCATGCGCAGCGCGGACTGCACGCGCGCTTCGATACCGGCATGGCGCATGGCGTCCTGCAAAGCCAGCGCGTTCATCATGGTGGCAAGCATGCCCATGTAATCGGCTGTTGCACGGTCCATGCCGGCCGCGCCGCCCGCAACACCGCGGAAGATATTACCGCCACCGATCACGACCGCGAGCTGCGTGCCCATGCGCACCACTTCCGCAACATCTGCCACCATCCTTTCGATTGTCGCGCGATTGATGCCGAAGGCATCGTCGCCCATGAGTGCTTCGCCGGAGAGTTTGAGGAGTACGCGTTTGTAGGCTGTGGGCATATGAGGTTTCCGGTTTCGCGCCGAGAGGGAGTGCAACAACGTAGAACTGTAGGGGTGAAACGATATTTACGGCAAGCATCCCATATTGGGCAAGCCGCGGCGGCATAACGGGTTGACCCCGGTTTGCCCATCCGGCGCGGTTTTGGCCGCTATGAGGGTACGGAACGAGCGTTCCTCGATGGGAACGCCAGACCCGCATCCGACTGCTTTTTGAAACTGTGACAACACGGCGGCGAGCTGTGCATCGGTCGAGCGGCCCGGTTGGACGGGCCGGCTGAGCGTCAGTTGCGAACACCCGCCACCGCTTGAAACGTCATGCGAGGACCTGCTTCTCAGCCTTGCTTGGCAGCGGCGACCTGGGCAGCCACTTCGGCAGCGAAGTCGTCCGTACGCTTTTCGATGCCTTCGCCGACCACGAACAGCGCAAACTTCTGCACCGATGCGCCTGCGGCCTTCAGCATCTGCTCGATCGTCTGCTTGTCGTTCTTGACGAACGTCTGGTTCAGCAGCGACACTTCCTTCAGGTATTTCTGCACGCTGCCGTCGACCATCTTCGCGACGATTTCAGCCGGCTTGCCCGATTCAGCAGCCTTTTGCTCAGCGATGCTGCGTTCCTTCGCGATCAATTCCGCCGGCACGTCGTTCGACGACAGCGAAACCGGCTTCATTGCTGCAACGTGCATGGCGACATCCTTGCCGACCTGCTCGTCCGCGCCCGTGAATTCGACCAGCACGCCGATGCGCGTACCGTGAAGGTACGAAGCGAGCTTGTTGGCGGATTCAAAACGCACGAAACGGCGCACCGAGACGTTTTCACCGATCTTGCCGATCAGTGCGAGGCGCACTGCATCAACCGTCGAGCTTTCCAGCGGCAGCGCCGAGAGGGCCGCCACATCAGCCGGATGGTTCTTCGCGATCAGTTCTGCGACCGTCTTGCCGAACGCCAGAAAGTCGTCGTTCTTGGCGACGAAGTCGGTTTCGCAGTTCAGTTCGACCAGAACGCCCACGCCGTCGGCGATATGCGCCGAGACGATGCCTTCAGCCGTCACGCGCGATGCAGCCTTGCTCGCCTTGTTGCCGAGCTTCACGCGCAGCAGTTCTTCAGCGCGGTCCATGTCGCCATCGGCTTCGGTCAGCGCCTTCTTGCATTCCATCATGGGCGCGTCGGTCTTTGCGCGCAGTTCTGCCACCATGCTTGCGGTAATTGCCGCCATCATTTGCTCCTTGAGTCTGTGCCGTGCCTTAGCCTTAGCTTGAAGGCACGTGAATCGCACTATTGACACGCGCCGCCGGCGAAAATCACCCGCGGCCAGAATGGGGTACTGCTTGTTACTTCAACACTATTCGATGACCCGCGTGTTGCTCAGCGCTTACTGAGGCTGGCCAAACGAGCCTGGCTAAAAAAAGGGGGCCTTTCGCAAAGCCCCCTTTCTAGCCGGATACATCACATCGGCGTCATCTTTTGCAAATTACGCTTCTGCGTTGACTTCAACGAACTCGTCGCCTTCGCCGCTGCGAACTGCCTGCACCACTTCGTTCACCGCGCTCGAACGGCCTTCCAGGATCGCGTCGGCCACGCCTTGCGTGTACAGCGCGACAGCCTTGCTGGCGTCGTCGTTACCCGGGATCACGTAGTCGATGCCTTCCGGCGAGTGGTTCGTGTCGACCACCGCGATAACCGGAATGCCAAGCTTCTTGGCTTCGGTCACGGCAATCTTGTGGTAACCCACGTCAACCACGAAAATCGCGTCCGGAATGCCGCCCATGTCCTTCACGCCGCCAATCGACTTCACGAGCTTGGCCATTTCGCGTTCGAACAGGAGCGCTTCCTTCTTGCTCATGCGTTCCGTTTCACCGGCTTCCAGCGCTGCTTCCATGTCCTTCAGGCGCTTGATCGATACCTTCAGCGTCTTGAAGTTGGTCAGCATGCCGCCGAGCCAGCGTGCGTTCACGAACGGCATGCCAGCGCGTTGCGCCTCTTCTGCCACCGTGTCACGCGACTGACGCTTCGTGCCGACGAACAGGATCGTGCCGCGATTTGCTGCCAGTTGACGCACGTACTTCAGCGCGTCGTTGTACATCGGCAGCGTTTTTTCGAGGTTGATAATGTGAATCTTGTTGCGATGACCGAAAATGAACGGAGCCATCTTCGGATTCCAGAAGCGCGTTTGGTGACCGAAGTGGACACCGGCTTCCAGCATTTGACGCATTGTTACTGCCATGAGAGTTCTCCGCGAGGGTTGGGTCTTAAGCCGGCTGCCGCATCGGGCGCCTCGTGTTTCTTAGCTTTTCGAGGCGTCGGACACCCTGGGTGCGCCGGCTTGCGATTCAAGTCCGATCTCTTCTCGATGGGCTTTTCGCCGGCTTGCCCGGAAACCGGGGTTTCTGGAAAAAGGCATTGAAAAGACGATTGCAAAGTGGATGCAGACTTAGCCAGCGAGTATATCACGCACCAATGTCGCGTTTCAAGCTGCCTGACGGGCTGCAAGAAGTCGTTCCGAACTGCGTTTCCGGATGCACCAAAGCCGCCGGTGCCGCGCCGGGCGGCGCTTTTGGCGCAAACCTCACTGGTTTTCCGCTGCGGCGTGCCGCCTAAGGTGCGATAATGCGCGATTGGCGTTTCAAGCCGCTAACACGCATTTTCGATACAAGTCATGTCCATCACGCTGAAAAACGATCACGATATTGCGCAAATGCGCATCGCCTGCCGGCTCGCGAGCGAGGTGCTCGATTTCATCACGCCTCACATCGTGGCCGGCGTGACTACCGGCGAACTCGACCGGCTGTGCCATGAATACATGACGAACGTCCAGCACACGGTTCCCGCGCCGCTGAATTATCAGCCGCCGGGTTACCCGCCGTATCCAAAAGCCACCTGCATTTCGCTCAATGACGTGATCTGTCACGGCATTCCCGGCGACAAGGCGCTGAAGAACGGTGACGCGCTGAATATCGACATCACGGTGATCAAGGAAGGCTATTTCGGCGATACCAGCCGGATGTTCATCGTC
>NZ_CAXTGZ010000257.1:0-8193 GCF_964243625.1 uncultured Caballeronia sp. | reverse complement strand
ACAGGAAAATCGCGCAGCCGAAGATCCAGACAAGTTCACGTGGCTTCCGATACGACCCGTACATCAGTCCACGGAACATGTGCAGATAGACGACGACAAAGAACATCGACGCGCCCGTGGAATGCATGTAGCGGATGAGCCAGCCCCACGGCACCTCGCGCATGATGTATTCGACCGATGCGAACGCCAGCGTCGCATCGGGCTTGTAGTTCATCACGAGGAAAATGCCGGTGACGATCTGGATCACGAGCACCAGCAGTGCAAGCGAGCCGAAGAAGTACCAGAAGTTGAAGTTTTTCGGCGCGTAGTATTCGGAGACGTGCGCTTTCCAGGTCGATGTCAGCGGAAAACGCCTGTCGATCCAGCCCAGGAATCCGCTTGTCTCAACGTCTTTGTTCGTCGCCATTACGCTTCTCCCTTTTCGTCCTTGCCAATCACGAGTGACGTCGCCGAGGTAAACATGTACGGCGGAATGTCGAGGTTCTGCGGCGCTGGCTTGTTCTTGAAGACGCGACCGGCCATGTCGTAGGTCGAACCGTGGCAGGGGCAGAGAAAACCGCCGGGCCAGTCATCGGGGAGATTGGGTTGCGCGCCTTCCTGGAAGCGCGGCGTGGGTGTGCAGCCGAGATGCGTGCAAACGGCGACGGCAACGAACAGGTTCTTGTGCTCCGGGCGCGAGCGGAATTCGTTGTTGCAGTATTCCGGCAGCGGCATCGTGAATTCTTTTTTCGAATGCGGATCGGCGAGTTCGGGATCGGCTTTCTTCACGTCGGCGAGCATTTCGTCAGTGCGGTTCACGATCCACACCGGCTTGCCGCGCCAGGCGACAGTCATCATGTCGCCAGGCTTGAGACCGGATATATCTACTTCGACCGGCGCGCCTGCCGCCTTGGCTTTTTCCGACGGTGCAAACGAACCGACAAACGGGATGACCGTGGCTACGCCACCGAGTCCGCCTGCTACGGTTGTCGCAATCAGCCAGGTCCTGCGGCCGCCGTCGACGCGTTGATCTTCGTTGTCTCGCATCACACGCCCCACTTCTGAGTTGGATTTATACCGTCAGTCCGTTCTACCGACGCTAGTGTGCGCGAATGGAGTCGTCATTTACAAGAGTTGAATAGCAAAAAACGCTCGAAGTCCTTCATTCTTAAGGGTTTCCCCGCACTTTTCAGTCACTCTTGAATGAAGGGGTTATTTACGGAGCATCATTAATTATTGCAGTGCAAGATAATCAGACGGGATTATCGATATCAATAAACACATGCTCGATATCGAAATGTTCGGCCACATGGGCGCCAAGTGCCTGAACGCCATAACGCTCGGTCGCATGATGCCCGGCCGCAACATATGCCACGCCGCTTTCCGCCGCGATGTGCATGGTCTGCTCCGACACTTCGCCGCTAATGTAGACATCGGCGCCGGCGGCGATCGCTTCATCGAAGAAACCTTGCGCGCCGCCCGTACACCACGCCACGCGACGCAATTCCATATCCGGGTCGCCGAACACGAGCGGCTTGCGGCCGAGCTCGTTCTCGACTGTCGCGGTGAAGTGTTCGAGCGACAGCGACATGGGCAATGACGCAATCCAGCCGAGGTCCTGGTCGCCGAACCGGTTGTCCGCGATCAATCCGAGCCGCGCGCCGAGCTGCGCGTTGTTGCCGAACTCGGGATGCGAGTCGAGCGGCAGGTGGTAGGCAAACAGGTTAAGGTCGTTGGCAAGCAGCGTTTTCAGCCGCTGATATTTGCGTCCCGTGACCTGCGGCGCCTCGTTCTTCCAGAAATAGCCATGATGCACGAGCACAGCGTCCGCGCCCCATTCGATCGCGGCTTCGAGGAACGCCAGCGATGCCGTCACGCCCGTCGCCAGTTTCCCGACGCGACGCGAGCCTTCAACCTGCAATCCGTTCGGGCAATAGTCCTTGAAGCGTCCTATTTCCAACAGATTGTTCAGATACAATTCGAGTTCAATCCGATCCATGAATTCCTCTATTCCATCAAATGCTTAGACGCTTCTGGCTGTTTTTTGCCCAAGCGGTGACCGTGCTGTTGGCGCTGATGTTCATCGTCGCGACCTTGAAACCGCAGTGGCTTCAACGCCAGGGAACGTTCGGCAAGCAGCTTGCCGAACCGATCGTCGCGTTGCAGGAAGTGGCTCCCAGCATTGGTTCCCGGCCTGCTCAGTCGTCGTATGCGGATGGCGCGCAAAAAGCGATGCCCGCCGTGGTCAACGTTTTTTCCAGCAAGGACGGCACTTTGCCGCCCGACCCGCGCGCGAAAGATCCGTTGTTCCGGTACTTCTTCGGCGATAAAAACAAGCGCAAAGGCGACGAGACGCCCGCGTCGAATCTTGGTTCAGGCGTGATCGTCAGCTCCGAAGGCTACATTCTAACGAACCAGCATGTCGTCGACGGGGCGGATCAAATTGAAGTTGCACTCGCAGACGGCAGGACGTCATCGGCGAAGGTGATTGGTGTGGATCCTGAAACCGACCTCGCCGTGCTGAAGATCAACATGACGAACCTGCCGACCATCACGCTCGGCCGCATGGACCAGACGCGCGTGGGCGACGTGGTGCTTGCCATAGGCAATCCGTTCGGCGTCGGGCAGACGGTGACCATGGGGATTGTCAGCGCGCTCGGGCGCAATCACCTCGGCATCAATACGTTCGAGAATTTCATCCAGACGGACGCCGCGATCAACCCGGGTAATTCGGGTGGCGCGCTCGTGGATGTGAACGGCAATCTGCTCGGCATCAATACCGCGATTTATTCGCGCAGCGGCGGCTCGCTTGGTATCGGCTTTGCGATTCCGGTATCGACTGCGCGCAGCGTGCTGGAAAGCATCATTACGACGGGAACGGTCACCCGCGGCTGGATTGGCGTTGAACCGCAGGATGTGACGCCGGAAATCGCGGAATCGTTCGGACTCGACCAGAAGTCCGGCGCAATCGTGGCGGGCGTGCTGCAAGGCGGCCCGGCCGATAAAGCCGGCATCAAGCCAGGCGATATCCTGATCAGCATCAACGACGACGCCATCACCGACACGACGCGTTTGCTGAACGTCGTCGCGCAGATCAAGCCAGGGACATCGGTGAAAGTTCACTTGATGCGAAAGAGCAAGGAGCTGGACCTGAATGTGGTGATCGGCAAGCGGCCGATGCAGCCCAAGGCGCCTCAATCACCGGACGACGAAGGCGGCGACCAGGGCGGAGATCAGGGCGACGAGTAAGTAACTTATCCGGACGATGCAAATCAAAAGGCCGTTCCAACTCGACGTTGGAACGGCCTTTATGCTTTAGGTTAGCTGATGACAAACCGCTTACTCGGCATCCCTTTTGGCGTCCTCGGTGGCTTCCGCTTCCTGCACCTTGATTTTGTCCTTCCCGACTATGACTCGCGCTGCAATGATGCCGACCTCGTAAAGAATGATCAGCGGGATGGCCAGAATCAATTGGGAGAACACGTCCGGCGGCGTCACGACCGCTGAGATCACAAATGCGCCAACGATCACGTACGGCCGGATCTGCTTGAGCTTCGCGATCGTCACGAATCCCATGCGTGCCAGGATCACCACGATGATCGGGACCTCGAAGGTCACGCCGAACGCCAGGAACATGGTGAGCACGAAGCTCAGGTAATTATCGATATCCGTCGTCATTTCCGCGCCGAGCGGCGCGTTGTAATGCGCCATCACGCGGAAAATGGTCGGGAAGACGACGAAATACGCGAACGCCATGCCGCACAGGAACAGGAAGTAGCTGCTTCCGACCAGCGGCACGACCAGCTTCTTCTCGTGCTGATACAGCCCGGGCGCAATGAACGCCCAGATCTGATACAGCACGATTGGCAACGCGATCACGAGCGCGACCATCATGGTCACTTTCATCGGCACGAAGAACGAGCCGGTGACGTCCGTGACGATCATCTTGCCGTCCTTCGGCAAGTTCTGCATCAGCGGCCGGGCGAGCAACCTGAAGATATTGGGCGCCCAATAAACCAGGCCGATAAACACGACGATGACTGAAGCGCCTGCGCGGATGATGCGGTCACGCAGTTCGACCAGGTGCGAGATGAACGTCTCTTCGACGGCCTCGTCTTTAATCTGTTGCGGGTCGCTCACGCCGGCCCTCTGCTGGGATTCATCGATGGAAGGGAAGTTGGTGTTCGCGAATTCAAAGCGGCTGCGTCATCAGAAAAACCGCGTCGGACGGCGCAGCGTTTCTGGCGTATGCCGCGCTACACGCGCCGCGCCCGACTGAACGCGCGTCTTGCGTAACGACGTACGCTTATACCAGTTTGGAATGGCACTCTGCTTGACGCGCCAGTTCTTGCGCTTGCCGGACGACGCGCCGCTGTCCGACGATGACCGCCACGTGTCGCCCGAAACATGCGTCAGATCCGGGTCGCCGCCGCCCGCGACGCTGTCGGACACCGATGTGCCCTGCTTCCAGGCATCGTTGAGTTCGTTCTCGTGCTGGCGCAGGTTGTCGTGAATCGTGTTCTCCACGTTCGACGCCGCCGTCTCGAACTCGGTACGCATCTTCTTCAGCTCGTCGAGTTCCATCTCACGCGAGACTTCGGCCTTGACGTCGTTGATGTACCGCTGCGCGCGCCCGAACAGCGCGCCGGCCGTCCGCGCCACGCCGGGCAGACGCTCCGGCCCGAGCACTACCAGCGCGACGACGCCGATCAGCGCCATTTTGGTCAGACCAAGGTCGAGCATGGAATCGAAGATCCTGAAGGTGACGAATGAATACGGCTGGAACTACACGGAGAACCGAGCCGGGCTTGGCTTACCGGTAGTCGCTCGAGCGCGTCTTGTCCTTCGCTTCCACGTCCACCGCGCCGTTGCGCGGCAGTTCGCGCTGCTCGGCCGGCGTCTCGCCTTCCTTCATGCCTTCCTTGAATCCCTTCACCGCGCCGCCCAGATCGCCGCCGATGTTACGCAGCTTCTTCGTGCCGAAAACCAGCGCCACGATCAACAACACGATCAACCAATGCCAAATGCTCAACGAACCCATGACTGAAAACTCTCCTTGGCTTCACCGGGATTGCTGCCCGCAGCGAAGAATGTGGACCTTTCGGCCCGAGTCGGAGCACTGACGCTCCGCTGATTAAACCGACAGTTTGCGCGCGCAATATTGCGATGAAAAGACGCTTTCGATTTCATTACATGAAAACAGCCTTCCTAGCCCATCCGGCGCCACGGCCGCTCGCCCGCAAGAATATGTGCGTGAATGTGATAAACCTCTTGCCCGCCACCCGGCCCCGTATTGATGACCGTACGAAATCCTGTGTCGCCGCCGGTGTATGAAACGCCGAGTTCCTTGGCGAGGCGCGCCGTCAGGCTCAGCATTCTACCAAGCAGCGGCGCATCGGCTTCGGTACAGCTCGACAGTGTCTCAATATGTTTACGCGGAATCACCAGCACATGGACGGGGGCGGCCGGATTGATATCGTGGAAAGCAACGAATTCATCGTCCTCATGGACTTTCTTGCTCGGAATTTCTCCCGCGGCGATCTTGCAGAAAATACAGTTCTCTTGGCTCATGTGTCTCGCGGGTAAATCCCGGTTATCAGTGCGCGGTTAAGTTCTGGTTCAAACCCAGGCGCGCGGTTGCAACGGCTTGTTCTCGTACAAAAACAGCCAGCCTTTTATGACCCGATACAAGGTCCAGATTCCGACCACGGCCAGAACGGGAAAACCGATCAGTACCCAGATCAGCGCAACGCCGATCACATGCCCGAGCAACGCCCACCAGAAAGTGCGGATCTGCCACTGGAAATGCGCTTCATATGGCGTCCCGACGACATCGTCGCGTTTCAGGTAATTGATGATGATCGCAATCAGCACCGTCAATCCGCCGGTCAGCCAATAGGCCGCATAGAGCGCGTACAGCACGTGAGTCAGGGTGCGCAGTCCGCGTAGCCGCTCGGAATCGGCCGGGTTCTCGTAGACGGGCGGTGGATAAGGTTCGTACGGCTGATTCATTTCATCCTCCAGATGCCCTTCGATGCGAACCGACGCCGCTTTTCAGCGGCCGTTTTCGTCCTGCTCGCGGTCGCGGGACTTGCGCAACGCTTTCTCTTCGATCCCCGACGTACCTTCGCGCCGCTCGAGTTCCGCGATGACTTCCGCTGGACCGAGATCGAAATGAGACAGCATCACGAGACAATGGAACCACAAGTCGGCCACTTCACCGACCAGCGCGTTGGGCGCACCACCGTGCCGAGCGTCCTTGGCGGCCAGCACGACTTCGGTGGCTTCTTCGCCGATCTTCTTCAGAACGGCGTCGTCACCTTTATGAAAGAGTCGTGAAACATAGGATTGTTCCGGATCGCCGCCCTTGCGGCTGTCGATAATCGCCGCGAGGCGCAGCAACGTGTCTTGCGTGGAAGTCGTGGATTCGGTCATTACTTGTAGATATGTTCGGGGTCCATCAAGACCGGTTCTACGGCGAGCCAGTCACCCGTTTCCACCGATCCTTCGAATTTTTGGAAAAAGCACGAATGACGGCCGGTATGGCAAGCGATGCCCGATACCTGCTCGACCTTCAGCAATACGACGTCTTCGTCGCAATCGAGCCGGACTTCGTGAACGTGCTGCACGTGTCCCGACTCCTCGCCCTTGAACCACAGGCGTTTGCGCGAGCGCGAGTAATACACGGCGCGCTTCAATTCGATGGTCTTTGCCAACGCCTCGCGGTTCATCCACGCGAACATCAGCACGTCGCCCGTGGCGGATTCCTGCGCGATCACCGGCACGAGACCGTTGTCGTCCCACTTGACCTTGTCGAGCCAGCCCGACGCTTCAGTTTGTGCAGTCACCGCTTAAATCCTCACCGATATACCCTGATCCGCCATGAAGCGTTTTGCTTCGCCGACCGTGTGTTCGCCATAGTGGAAGATGCTGGCAGCAAGCACCGCGTCGGCGTGACCTTCGGTGATGCCGTCGGCGAGATGCGCAAGCGACCCCACGCCGCCCGACGCAATCACCGGAATCGAGATCGCGTCCGATACCGCCCGCGTCAACGCAAGGTCGAAGCCGCTCTTGGTGCCGTCGCGATCCATGCTGGTCAGCAGGATTTCCCCGGCGCCGTACTCCGCCATCTTGCGCGCCCATTCGATCACATCGAGCCCGGTGTTCTTGCGTCCACCGTGCGTGAACACTTCCCAGCGCGGGGTTTCGTCGCCAGTGCTGACGCGCTTGGCGTCGATCGCGACCACAATGCACTGCGAACCATGTTTATACGATGCGTCGCGCACCAGTTGCGGGTTCGACACCGCCGACGAATTCATGCTGATCTTGTCCGCACCCGCGTTCAGCAACCGCCGCACGTCTTCGACAGCCCGCACGCCGCCGCCAACGGTCAACGGAATGAAAACCTGCGACGCCACCTGCTCGATGATCGGCAGGATCAGATCACGTTGATCCGAAGTTGCGGTGATGTCGAGAAACGTGAGCTCGTCGGCGCCTTGATCGTCGTAGCGACGGGCAATTTCCACGGGGTCGCCCGCATCGCGCAATTCGAGGAAGTTGACGCCCTTGACCACGCGGCCAGCGGTGACGTCGAGACACGGGATGATGCGTTTAGCGAGAGCCATAGTCTTGCAAATGCCGTTTTGCTGCGAGTGAATGCTGACGAAGGCGCGGCGGTCTCAGACTTGAAACCGACATCGCGAAAAGACGCTGCGTCGGCGCAAATGCGCATTGAGCGGCCATCAAAGACGCTGGCGGCTTGAATGAAGCGCCGCGCAGCAGCGCTGCTTCAGGCGTCGTCCGCTTCGCGCAGTTTGTCGGCGCGTGCTTGCGCAGCGGTGAAATCCAGGTCGCCCGAGTAAATCGCGCGGCCGCAGATTACGCCTTCAATGCCTTCGTCTTCGACTTCGCATAACGAGTCGATATCGCCGATATTGGACAGGCCGCCGCTTGCGATCACCGGAATCTTGACGGCTTGGGCGAGCCGCACAGTCGCTTCGATGTTGATGCCCTGCAGCATGCCGTCGCGGCCAATGTCCGTGTAGATGATCGCTTCACAGCCGTAATCCTCGAACTTGCGGCCGAGGTCAATGACTTCGTGACCGGTCAGCTTGCTCCAGCCGTCGGTTGCGACCTTGCCGTCTTTCGCGTCCAGACCGACGATGATATGGCCCGCAAAAGCGGTACACGCGTCTTGCAGGAAACCTGGATTCT
>NZ_CAXTGZ010000256.1:6236-8201 GCF_964243625.1 uncultured Caballeronia sp. | reverse complement strand
CGGCCGGCTGGAATGGGTGCCGGGTGCGGAGACGAGTCACGACGTCGCCGTGTTGCGCGATATCCGCGAGCCTTTCGCGCCGGACGGCGGCTTGCGTCTGATGCAAGGCAAGCTCGGCCGCGGCGTGATCAAGATTTCGGCGGTGGCCGAAGCGCATCGGAAAGTGACGGCGCCGGCGATCGTCTTCGACTCGCAAGAGCAAGTGCAGGAAGCATTCGATGCCGGCGAACTCAAGCGCGACTTCGTGGCTATCGTGCGGTTCCAGGGCGCGCGCGCAAACGGCATGCCGGAGTTGCACCGGTTGACGCCGCTTCTCGGTGTGTTGCAGGATCAGGGCTTCCACGTCGCGCTGGTGACGGACGGGCGCATGTCGGGCGCGTCGGGCAAGGTGCCCGCTGTCATCCATATATCGCCGGAAGCGTTGCTGCACGGGCCGATAGGCAAGGTGCGCACGGGTGACATGATTGTCATCGACGCAAACAAGGGCGTGCTGGACGTCGAACTGGACGAAAAGGAATGGGCTGCGCGCGAAGTCGAGCAGCCGAAACATCAAGCGGGTAACGAAGTCGGTTTCGGGCGCGAGCTGTTCGGTGTGTTTCGCAATGCAGCCATGCCGGCTGAGCTGGGCGCATCAGTATTCGGCCCGATGGTCGGCGAACAGCACAGAGCCTGAGAGACTCTCTATAAGGAGCAGCAAATGAAACAGGTAAGCGAAATCGTGCGCCTTGGGCCGGTGATCCCGGTCCTTGCCTTCGAATCGGCCGAGCAAGGCGAAAACGTCTCGCGCGCGCTGCACGCAGGCGGCGTCAAGGTGCTCGAGATCACGCTGCGCACGGCCGCAGGGCTTGAGGCGATCGAACGCGCCAGCCATCTGGCCGATGACATCGTGGTCGGTGTCGGCACCATCACAAAACCGGAACATTGCGCGCAGGCGAAGAAAGCGGGCGCGCAGTTCGGTGTATCGCCGGGGTTGACAAAGGACATTCACCAGGCGGCGCTCGATTGCGGCCTGCCGTTGCTGCCGGGCGTGATGACGCCGACCGACATCATCACGGCCATGGAACTCGGCTACGAGATCGTGAAGCTGTTTCCGGCGCAGCAGGCGGGCGGTGTGTCCATGTTGCAAGCCCTCAACGGCCCGTTCCCGACGCTCAGGTTCTGCCCGACCGGCGGCATCACTGCCGAAACCGCACCGAGTTTCCTGGCGTTGCCGAACGTGGTGTGTGTCGGTGGATCGTGGCTGACGCCGAAAGCCGCGCTCGCTGCGCAGAACTGGGAAGAGGTCACGCGCCTCGCCAGGGCGGCAAGCACACTGGCGCCGCCGCAACGCTAAAAAGCAACGCCGCAAACAAGCCCCTGCGCTCATCCCGCCGGGGCTTTTTCACTTTTGGACACACATCGCGCGCGTGTTTCCCGGGCTGCAAGTAAAATCCCGGTGGTTCAATCTCGACTGCGCATGCCGCCCCCGGGCGCATCCGGTTCGCGGCATAAAAAACGTCACATACTTGGGAGGCGCTTAATGGAGCCAGTACAGGGCAGCATGTTGCTGGTGTACGCAGTGATTGCAATTGCGTTGCTGATCTTGATGATCACGCGGTACAAGGTTTACCCGTTCCTCGTCCTGATCATCGTTTCGTTGTTGCTGGGTCTGGCCGTCGGCATGCCCATGGACAAGATCGTCAAGGCGTTCGAGACCGGCAACGGCAACACGCTGGGACACATTGCCATCGTGGTCGGCCTCGGCACCATGCTTGGCAAGATGATGGCCGAATCCGGCGGGGCAGAGCGCATTGCGAATACGCTCATCAACTGGTTTGGCGAAAAACACATCCACTGGGCGATGATGGTCGTGGCGATCATCGTCGGCTTGCCGGTGTTCTTTGAAGTCGGCTTCGTGCTGCTGATTCCGATTGCCTTCAACGTCGCGAAACGCACCGGGAAGTCGCTGCTGCTGATCGGCATGCC
>NZ_CAXTGZ010000256.1:0-6226 GCF_964243625.1 uncultured Caballeronia sp. | reverse complement strand
CGGCATGCCGATGGTCGCCGGCCTTTCCGTGGTTCACGGCCTGATCCCGCCGCACCCGGCCGCGTTGCTCGCGGTGCAGGCGTATCACGCGGACATTGGCCGCACGATTGCTTATGGCCTGATCGTAGGTGTGCCGACTGCCGTGGTCGCGGGTCCGCTGTTTGCTCTGCTCGTTTCAAAATACATCAAGTTGCCGGAAAACAATCCGCTGGCGGCGCAATTCATCGATAACCGCAAGGAAGGCGAAGTGCGCGAGCTGCCCGGGTTCGGCATCACGCTGTTCACCATCTTGTTGCCGGTGATCCTGATGCTGATCGGCAGTTGGGCGGACCTGGTCACCACGCCGAAGAGCCTGCCGAACAACCTGCTGAAGTTCGTCGGTACGTCGGACGTGGCGTTGCTGGTTGCCGTGCTGTTCAGCTTCTGGAGTTTTGGTGCATCGCGTGGATTCAATCGCGAGCAGATCCAGAAGTTCTGCGGCGACTGTCTTGCGCCGATTGCCGGCATCACGCTGATCGTGGGCGCGGGCGGCGGCTTCGGCAATGTGCTGCGCGAAAGCGGGATTTCCACGGAACTGGTGCACCAGGCATCGGCTGCGCACTTGTCGCCGTTGCTGCTCGGCTGGTTTGTCGCGGCGCTGATTCGTCTTGCGACTGGTTCTGCAACTGTCGCCATGACGACCGCTTGCGGGATCGTCGCGCCGATCGCCGCGGCGGCCGGCGGCGCCGTGAGCCCGGAATTGCTCGTGCTCGCCACGGGTTGCGGATCGTTGATTTTCTCGCACGTGAACGACGGCGGTTTCTGGCTGGTGAAGGAGTATTTCGGCATGACGGTCGGGCAGACGTTCAAGACGTGGTCGCTCTGCGAGACGATCATTTCAGTGATGGGTTTGGGTCTGACCTTCGCTTTGGCGTCGGTCGTGTAAGGAGAATCAGATGATATTGATCGCGATGGGTGTGTCGGGCTGCGGCAAGACCACGATTGGTGAAATGCTGGCAGAGCGGCTGGGCTGCGGTTTCGCGGACGCCGACAGTTTTCATAGCCAGGCGAACAAGGACAAGATGCACAAGGGCATCCCCTTGACGGACGATGACCGGTGGCCGTGGCTGAAGGCGATCCGTGCATCGATAGAAGAAAAACAGGCGGCGGGTTCGACCGAAGTGTATGCATGCTCGGCGCTCAAGCGCGTGTACCGCGACATTCTTCGCAACGGCAATCAGGACGTGACTTTTGTTTACCTGAAGGGAACGCCGGAGTTGCTGAAAGAACGGATTAAAACGCGTAAAGGCCATTTCTTCGATCCGGCTTTATTGCAAAGCCAGCTTGACACGCTGGAACCGCCTGGAACAGATGAAGCCATTGAAGCGGATATTGCAATGACGCCTGAAGAGATTGTCAGCAAAGTATTAAGTGAAGTTAAGGATCGCTAAGTTGGATCGGAGCGAACTTCAGCGCGTCGGGATAGAAATCAAAAAAATCTCAACAATCCCGGTTTGAATCGATAATTCGTTTCCACACCTCAGAAAAAGACCGTTTCAGCGCCGCGCTGGACCGGTCTTTTGCTTTTCTATACCGTAAAGCGCTCGCCGGCATTGCGTTTGACCGCCTTCATAGTCTGCCCGCTTGGCGCCCTCATCACCTCATCAATCCAGTACAGGACAGTGCGGGCGGGGCGTTGTCGTATCCAGGAAATGCTCCTTGTTGCATTCAAGGGCAGGTCCCGTGTGTGTGCGCGCGTGATCGTTACTCAAGATCGCGAATCACGTTGGGGGTCGTCCGGGTAACGGCTGCTCCCGTGCGTTTTTGGTCGGGCCGGCACGAATCGTTCGTCTTGCGAAAGGATTTCCGTCCCATCGATTTCTTAGTAAAACAGGGTTATAGAAATGGCGATTCAATCCACAGCACCGTCCCAGGCAATCATTACGTCAGTCGGGTCAGCACAGAGCGGTGGTACGGCAGATAATAATCATCCAGTCATTACGGGTAAGGCCGATGCCGGTACCAAAGTCAATGTCTATGACGGCGTCAAGCTGATCGGTACCGCGGATGTCGGCACGGACGGCACATGGTCCTTCACCGTGCCTGATTCGCTTACGGTTAAAGCAGGCAAGCACACGTTCACCGCCGTTTCCATGGACGGCGACGTGTGGGGTGCGACCTCCGCGCAGTTTGCAGTCACGCTTCCTGCCGGCGCACAAGTGCCGACCCCCCCGGTTGTCGATAGTTTCACCGACAACATAGGTCCGGTTACGGGTCCGATCACGGCGGGCACCACCACTGACGATGCGAAGCCGGCCATGAGCGGCACGGGTACGGCGGGCGACATTATCAAGCTGTATGACGGCGACAAGGTCATTGGTTCGGCGACGGTCGACCCCACTGGCAAGTGGACGGTCCAGCCCAAGGACGCCCTGAGCGATGGCGCGCACGACGTCCACGTGACGGAATCGAACGCAACCGGCGAAAGCGGTCCGACCTCGCCCATTCCGTTCACGGTCGACACAACAACTCCGTCGACGCCGGTGATCAACGGCGCGACTGATAATGTCGGCCCGATCACGGGTTCCATTCCTGCTGGCGGCACGACCGATGACCCGAAGCCGGAGTTCAGCGGCAAGGGCGACCCGGGCGACACGGTCACGCTGTATGACGGCGACACGCCCATTGGCAGCGCCAAGGTAGACGACAACGGCGACTGGAAGATCAAGCCGACTAACGACCTGCCCAATGGTGATCACGAGATCACGGCAGCCGAGACGAACGCTGCAGGCAACACGAGCAAGCCGTCGGAGCCGATCGAGTTCACGGTCGACACAGGCAAGCCCAACACGCCGGTGATCAACGGCGCAACAGACCACGTCGGCCCCGTCACGGGCGCAGTTCCCGCTGGCGGCACGACCGATGACCCGAAGCCGGAGTTCAGCGGCAAGGGCGACCCGGGCAACACGGTCACGCTGTATGACGGCAGCACGCCCATGCGAACACGTTGAAGCTCTCGTTGACGGACGTGCTGAATCTGGGCGAAACCGACCTGTTCCAGAAGGACGGCAAGAAGCAGATGATGGTGAACGGCTCGGACGGCGACAAGGTGGATCTGTCGAACTCGCACATTGCCGGTTTGGCGGAAGGCGAGTGGGAGCAGCATGGCACTACGCAGGTGGGCGGCGTGACGTACAACGTGTACGAGCACTCGGGTGCGCATACCGAGTTGCTGGTTCAGCAAGGCGTGCAGATCGTCGTGCATTGAAGCTGAACGCCGGCTCAGGCTTGGGGTAGCTGAGCCGGTGAAATCAAAGGGTGTAATACGAGCCGTTCCAGGTCATTTTGGAACGGCTTTTTGCCGTGTGCGTGGCAGTCGAAACTAAAGATCCTCAAAATAAGTATTTGCTTACTAAACTGCCGCAGGTCGCCGGCTTTAAGACATTTCGTATATCTGGATCGAAAGCCAATGTTCATGCTCCGGCTGCATTTTCGGAAGGCGCAATTCACGCCCTTCGGGAATGTGTTTTTGTGTCGATCGGCGCCCGCCTTCCTTGGGCGCAAGGCGTTCCGATCACCGATCTATCCGCACCAAAAGGCGAAAGTAATGACAATTCAAACAACAAGTCCCTCACAAGCGGTTGTGACATCTGTCGGTGGTGTTTCCAACGGGGGTACTGAAAACAGCGCAAGGCCAGTGATCGCGGGCTCCGCTGACGTTGGAACAACCGTGAATGTCTATGACGGCGTAAGGCTGCTGGGTACTGCCGTAGTTGGAACCGACGGTACGTGGTCGCTCACTCCTGGCATCGACCTCAAGAATGCGGTGCATTCCTTCTTCGCAATCGCAGTCGATTCCGCGGGCAACTGGGGTGCTTCATCGGAACCCGCGCGCATTGTGGTGGCGGCGCCCGTGGCTGTTGCGGCGACCGCGCACGAAGTCAGCGGTTTATCCGAGGCTGCCAGCACGATCACCGGCGAAACTGCAAGCGGTCTGCAAGGCGTGCGGGCGTTAAGCCTGGCCGGCGACACCCATGTTGTTGCGCAGGATCAAGGTGTGCTGACCCAGGAGCAGCACATGGCTTCAGGTGTGAGCAACGCGAATGGCGCAGTCAGCGGCCATGACGCGGTGGACCTCGTAGCGAAGCCGGCAGCGTACTCAACGCAATTGGCCGAGCATATTGACGGAGGCCACGGTATGGCAGCCGGCACGCAACACTCGACGAGCGATCATCAGCTTGTGGATTTTGTTTTGTTATCCGAAAAGATTGCGGCGGTGAAGGTCTCGGGTATGGACGTAAGTGAGCTGGGCGGTACTGCGAACACGTTGAAGCCCTCGTTGACGGACGTGCTGGATCAGGGCGATACCGATCTGTTCCAGAAGGGCGGCAAGCAGCAGATCATGCTGAACGGTACGGATGGCGACAAGGTGGATCTGTCGAACGCGCACATTGCCGGCCTTGCAGAAGGCGAGTGGGAGCAGCATGGCACGGCGCAAGCGGGCGGCGTCACGTACAACGTCTACGAGTACGCAGGTGCGCATACCGATTTGCTGGTGCAGCAAGGCGTGCAGATCGTCGTACATTGAAGGTGGACACTCGCTCGCGCTCGAGACAGGCGAGCCGGTGAAAGCACAGGTATGAAACGAGCCGTTCCTGACTTCCGGAACGGCTTCTTTTTGAAACGTCGCCTGTGCAAGGCGTGTTTTATGGACCGCGAGTGCGCAATTCCCTATTGCAGGGTTTGAGTGGATTGGGTTGCGCCGAATGTGTAAGTTAGCGATTTGACCGGCGTGTGACCAGCGGTTGGCCGGGTGATGGATTGGCGACGACCCCGCGTATGAATTGTCTAGCTGGACTTGCAGGTTATTCAAACACCGTTTTTCCACCTGAAGGGATCGAACAAATGGCCTCCGCGCATGAAGTGATTTATCTTGCGGTGATTACAGACGTGGACGGCGTGGGTAACGGCGGCGTCATCGACAATGAAAAGCCGCTGATTTCGGGCAGGGCCGACCCGTTCGCGACTATCGATGTGCATGACGGCACGGCCTTGCTCGGCGTGGCTGCGGCGAATGGACAGGGCGGTTGGACGCTGCAACTCTCCAGTCCACTCTTTGACGGCGTTCACGATCTCTCCGCTACGCAGGACACTGGCTACGGCGTAAGAAGCGTTGCAAGCTATTTTGCGGTTACGGTGAAGGCGTTGGAGGGGGCGCCTATGTCCGCGGACGACGCTTTTGCGCCGGCCACGGCCACGAGCGCGTCCGGGGGCAACGGGGAACCAGGCGTGCCGTTTTTTCCACCGAATGTGTTCAACTCGCGCCGTGGGGCAGCGGTGAGCAACGCCGCTGATACGCATTCTGCCAATCCCGGCGATGCGCAAGCGTTGGCTATCTCGGCCCTTTCAGCCGATGCGTCTTCTGCTGACCCGCACGCTTGAGGACGTCAGAGCAAGATTGAAGATCGAATGAGGGAGGGGCATCGTCATGATGACGTCTTCCGCGGGTCATCGGACGCTCGACCAAAAGCGCGTTGAATAGGACTTCACGCGCGAGGAGCATGCCGCAACTTGGCAGTTTCGACCTCGGCGTCACCTCGTACCGACCGGCTCGGATCTAGCCGCTGTCCTTCCCCGCACCCCCGCCCCTGCGCATTTTTGTCTCTCTACGCCAGCCAACCTCCTCGGATTCATCCGGTACATCACCTTGCATTCACGCTACAGACTTTCTGGCGTGCGCGGATTGCCTTTTCTGACCGGCAAGCATCAGATCCTCGACTTGACTTCGCTGGCCGCAAGACGGCTGCGGCGAAGATTTCGAGCATCGAAGCGATCGATTCGAGCGGTGACAAGAACGCGCTGGAAATGTCGATTTCGGACATGTTGAACGTGGGCGAAATCGACCTGTTCCTGCAGGACGGCAAGACGCAGATGATGGTGAAAGGCTCGGCGTCCGACACACTCAATCTATACAGCACGCATATTGACAATGTCGCCAATGGCGAGTGGTCACGTCCAGTCGAGTCGCAAGTGGACGGCGTGACGTATCGCGTATCCGAGCACTCAGCCACGCGTGCCGAATTGATCGTTCAAGGCGTGCAGTTGACCGTGCATTGACGTTGAAGATGCCGGCGCGCTTTGTTGTATTGGAGCGTGCAGGTCGCTTGAGCCAACGCAGCCTTTAGAGAAGCGTTCCTCGACGCGCTGGAGCAGTTTTCGTACGTGCCTGGTTTGCTCACCGTTGCAA
>NZ_CAXTGZ010000255.1:0-8217 GCF_964243625.1 uncultured Caballeronia sp. | reverse complement strand
CGCTTCCAGTCGGAAGAAAGATTCCAGTCGCGGTTGTTGACCGCGTCGATCTGGAACGGCTTGGGCATCAGCGCGATGTCCAGTTGCATGCGTACCGACGCACTATATGTCTCGCCGGGTTGCACTTGATTACGATCGATCACATGCCACGATGTGACGTGCTTGATCACCGCGAGCGCTTCGGCAAGCGTGGCGAAACCAAGCTGCAAACCACCCGTCGACACCCGATACTCGCGCGTCAACGGCTGAAACGACAGCCGGATGCTTTGCGAGACGCTGACCGGCTCTTCATCGAACCAGTACCAGCGCGGCCGCGACAGATCGAAATCGGTCGTGAAATAGAGCGGCACGCCCTTGTTCACGGCGTCTTCCAGGCTGCTGTTGAGGTCGAAATCGAAACGGGCGTCGAGACTCCACCCCGTACCGTCGGCCTGCAGCGACGCGCGCTGCACGGCAATAGGATCAGCCTGCGCGGCCTCGACCGGCAGAAACGACAGCGCGAGACTCAACACGAGGCTCAACGCGAGGCTCAACAGCCAAGCCGGCACAGTCTGGCCGGCGAGCGCGCGTCGAAGCGGAAAAAAGCGTTTGATCGTCACCGTTTCTGAAAGCGCGCGTAGAAGAATCCGTCGTGGTCCGCAAAGGCTCCCGTGTCCCGCTTCGATGTTGAATGGGTACGTTGCGCCTCGCCTGAATTGTCCGTCAGCGAGTTCGTGACCGGGTCCGGTGAATCTTGCAAGCGAGCCGTGCCAGCATGGCCCGCTGTCGGCAATAATTGCCCCGGCGCGTCCAATCGTACCGCATCTTCGTGCACCTCTCCAAACCACTGCGCCTGCAACTCGCCCTCTTCCGGGAAGATCGAGCACGTAACGTAGAGCAACTCGCCACCGGTGGCGACCAGTGGCCAGAGCGCGGCGAGGATGCGGCGCTGTTCCCCGACGAGCGCGGCAATGTCCGACGGACGCCGCAACCAGCGAATATCCGGATGACGCCGCACGATGCCTGACGCCGAGCACGGCACGTCGGCAAGAATGCGGTCGAACGGATCGCCGTCGGACCAGCCGGCAGTGTTGCCTGCATCGCCGACGCGAATCTCGGCCTGCACTTTCAGGCGCTCCAGGTTTTCGCCAATGCGTCTGGCGCGACCCGCGTCGCTTTCCACCGCGATCAATTCGACGTTCGCCAGTTCCAGCACGTGACCCGTCTTGCCGCCGGGCGCCGCGCACGCATCGAGCACACGCATGCCGTCGCGCACGTCCAGCAATTGCGCGGCGAGTTGCGCGCCGGCGTCCTGGACGGAGACGACGCCGTCGGCGAAACCGGGGATCTTGTCGACGGACATCGGCGTTTTCAGGCGCACTGCGTGAAGGCCGGCGGCTTCGGCTTCGATCTGCTCGGCCTTCAGGAGATCGAGATATTGCTCCACGCTCATGCGCCGCGCGTTCACACGAAGCGTGAGCGGGCCTTGCCGGTTGCCGGCGTCGAGAATGTTCTCCCACTCGTCCGGCTGGGCGCGCTTCACTGCATCGATCCACCATGCCGGGTAATTGAAGCGCGCGACCGGATCGCGCCGGACTTCAGCCAGCAACGCCTCGCGCTCGCGCAGGAACGTACGCAGGACGGCGTTGACCAGGCCCTTTGCAAACGCAAACTCGCGCCGCGCCGCGATGGCGTTGACGGCCTGATCGACCACGGTGAATGGCGTGTAAGCGGCGTGGGCTTCGTCATCGACGAGCAGTGCAAACGCACACGCCATCACATTCGATACATGTGGCGGCGGCGCCTTGCGCACCAGTTTGGCCGACAACGCGTCGGCGACCGCGAGGCGCCGCAACGTGCGATACGCGATATCTTGCGTCGCGCCGCGCGACACAGCCACGTGCGTGGCAGCGATCACGGTTTGCAACGCGGCGGGCAGCGCCGAACCGCCGCGCACGGCGCCGACGGCTTGCGCGGCGGCATCGAGCGCGAACGCGAGCGAATCGGGAGCAAGGTGAAGCGTGGCGAGGCGTGCGTCGGAGGACGCCCGGCTGCTATCCGCCGATGATACGGCGCGGCGTCGGGAAGGCTTTTCGGTCATGTCGAGGCAAAGGCGTTCGAGCCGGCCGATGCCGGTCCGCGCAAACGAAGCATTGTAGCCCGGGAGGCGAAGCGGCCCGGGATCGGAGCGGTAGCGCTGGCCGATCGGACACGGCTCGAGGTTCTTTCGGCTCGAAAAAAACGAGCTCATTGCCGAGTTTGTCGCAATGAGCCCGATCGGTTGCTGCTGAAGTCCCGATGCGCGTCACTCCATCCGGCCGGTCCGCGCCATTTCCATCAAACGCGCGACACGTTCTTCCGTGGCCGGGTGCGTGGAAAAGAGTTTGGAGATTCCGCCGCCGGCCAGCGGATTCATGATCATCATCTGCGCAGTGGCGGGATGTTGCTCGGCCGTGGGAAACGGTGTGCCCGACGCATACGCATGAATCTTCTCGAGCGCGCTCGCCAGCGCCTGAGGATCGCCGGAAATCTGCGCGCCGCCGCGATCGGCTTCGAATTCACGTGCCCGCGATATGGCCATCTGGATCAGCGCGCCGGCGATTGGCGCAAGAATCGCGACCGCAATACTCGCGATTGGATTCGACGGACGTCCTTCCGAATCGCGGCCGCCAAAGAACATTGCGAAGTTGGCAAGTGCGGAAATCGCGCCGGCCATGGTCGCCGATACCGTCGAAATCAGGATGTCCCGATGCTTCACGTGTGCAAGTTCGTGCGCCATCACGCCGCGCAGTTCGCGCTCGGACAGCACGCGCAGGATGCCCGTGGTCGCGGCAACGGCCGCGTGCTCCGGGTTGCGGCCAGTGGCGAATGCATTAGGCGCGGCTTCGTCGATGAGATACACCTTCGGCATGGGCAACTGCGCCCGGGTCGCCAGTTCGCGCACCATCCGGTAGAACTGCGGCGCGGTGGCTTCGTCGACTTCCTGTGCGTTGTACATCTTCAGCACGAGCTTGTCGGAGAACCAGTACGAGAAAAAATTCATCGCGAGAGCGACGACCAGCGCGAGCGCCATACCTTTGCTGCCGCCGATCATTCCACCAATCACGACAAAAAGGGCCGTGATCGCTGCCATCAGCATCGCGGTTTTGACCCAATTGAACATGTCTTGAACTCCTTACCCAGATATCAATGCGCGTTTAGCGCGATCGGCCATGTCGGCCCATTTGCCTGACCGAATCGATCGATCATGTACTGTAAGCAAAATGTTAGATAAGGGCATTGCTGAATAATTCAATTATTGGTGGCAACGAATGCGCCTCCGGTCACGAAGAAGACACGGGGCCGCTGCGTGAGTTACCGGCCGCAGCGACTTCAGGCGCCCGGCGCGACTTCGCGAAGCTCGAAGCGCTGTCCTTTAACAATAGGCGATCCAGCGAGGAACCCGCGCACCGGCAGGCGTTTGCCGCCCGGTTTTTGCAGTTGCGTGACGCGCAACGCGCCCTGACCGCAAGCCACGATTACCCCTTCTGCGCCACTATCCACGATCACGCCTGCGTCTTCGTTCGCTTCGAACTCAAGGGGTTCGGCCGCCCAGATCTTCACCGCGACGCCGTCGATGGTTCCAAACGCACCGGGAAACGGATCGAACGCGCGAATCTGCCGCGCCAGCATGCTCGCCGGACGACGCCAGTCGAGCGCGGCTTCGTGCTTCGCGATCTTTTCAGCGTAGGTCGCGCCGTCTTGCGGCTGGGGTGTGGAGGGCAGCGAGCCGTTGCGTTCGAGATCGCGCAGGGCATCGACTACGAGATCCGCGCCCAGTTGCGCCATGCGGTCATGCAGCGTCGCTGTCGTGTCTTGCGGCGAGATCGCGATCCGCCCTTCGCGGATCATCGCGCCCGTGTCGAGACCGGCATCCATTTGCATGAGGGTGATGCCTGTTTCAGCGTCACCCGCTTCAATCGCCCGATGAATGGGCGCCGCGCCACGCCAGCGCGGCAACAACGATCCGTGAATGTTGATTGCGCCAAGCGGCGGGATATCGAGCACTTCCTGCGGCAGGATCAGCCCGTAGGCCGCAACCACCATGACGTCGTGCGGCGTGTTTTTCAGCCGTTCGATAGCCGCAGCCGCTTCTTCCGGGTACTTGCCGTTGCGCCGCAAGGACGTAGGCTGGGCGACTTCAAGAGCATGCTCGAGTGCAAAGCGCTTCACGGGACTCGTGGCGAGCTTCATGCCGCGCCCGGCGGGGCGGTCAGGTTGAGTCAGCACGAGTGGCACCTGGAAACCGGCAGCGTGAATGGCGGCCAGCGCGGCGGCCGCAAATTCAGGCGTTCCTGCAAACACGACACGCAGCGATTGAGTCATCGATTCACCAACCTGCAAAATTCCACATCGAACTTCGTGAACCGGCGCGTCACAGCGCCTTTTCGAGCTTTTTCATCTTGCCGCGAATCCGCGTCTGCTTGAGCGACGACAGGTACTCAACAAACACACGTCCCGTCAGGTGATCCATTTCGTGCTGGATGCACACCGCGAGCAGACCCTCGCAGTCGATCTCGAACGTCTCGCCGTTCTCGTTCAGCGCTCGCACGCGCACTTGCTCAGGCCGCTCTACAAAGTCGTAGATGCCCGGCACGGACAGACAGCCTTCCTCGTGATCCTTCTTCTCGTCGCTCGACCAGATGATTTCAGGGTTGATAAATGCCTGAAGCTGGTCGTGCGTGTCCGAGACGTCGATCACGATCACGCGTTCATGCGCGTCGACCTGGGTCGCGGCAAGGCCGACGCCCGGCGCCGCGTACATGGTTTCAGCCATGTCCGCGACGAGCTTGCGAATCCGGTCATCGACGACTTCTACGGGTTTTGCGACCTTGTGGAGCCGCTTGTCCGGATAGGTGAGTATGTGTAGCAGAGCCATGATTCAGATTATCGATGCACGCCGCAGCGCGCGATAGTCGGCCATTCGGCCAGGTTGTAAAAGATTGCCGGTATCGAGAAGATGATTGGGCTGAATCCTGTTGATTCAATGCCGGTTCAGCGCCGCGGATCTTGCGGCAACGCCTTGTCCCTGCGTCCTCCAATGTGCCCGCTCGGTCAAGCTTTTCTATTTCGGTATGTGAAAATTTTAACATGACGCCTTTCCTGTTGCCGACGACCGCCGCTGCGCCCCGCTTGGGCGTAACTGATCCGAACGATGTTTCGGCCTGGCTGCGCCTTGCGAATGCAGGCGGCTTGCAGCCCATCGCGTTGCGCGCGTTGCTCGCGGAATTTGGCAGTCCGCACGCGGTGCTGGACCAGTCGTTCGGGGCGCTGGCAGCCATCGCAGGGGAGAAAGCGGCGCGAGCGGTCGTCGCGCCGCCGCCATCTTCAGAACTCGGCACCTTCGACGAATGCCTTGGTCGGACGCTGGAATGGGCGTCCATCGAAGGGAATTCGATCGTCACGCTCGCCGATACCGCGTACCCGCCGGCGCTCCTGACCATGCCCGATCCGCCGCCCTTGCTATATGTAAAGGGACGGCTCGATTTGTTGCAATCGCGCGCTGTTGCCATTGTCGGCAGCCGGAGCGCAACGCCCCAAGGTATTGAAGACGCGAACCGGTTCGCGCACGTGCTTTCCAATGCTGGCCTCGCGGTCGTATCGGGACTTGCGCTCGGTATCGATGCTGCCGCGCATCGGGGCGGCATGAGCGGCACGGGCGGGACGATCGCGGTCATCGGGACGGGCGCGGATCTGGTTTATCCGTCATCGCACCACGCGCTGGCGCACGAAATCGCGGCAAACGGCACGATTGTCTCCGAGTGGCCGCTCGGCACGCCGGCCCGGTCGGCGAATTTCCCGCAGCGCAACCGGCTGATCGCCGGGCTTTCGAGCGGCGTATTCATTGTCGAAGCCGCGATGCGCTCGGGATCGCTGATCACAGCTCGACTCGCGAACGAAATGGGGCGTGACGTCTTCGCCCTGCCCGGATCGGTCCACGCGCCGCTTGCGCGCGGGTGTCATCGGATGATCAAGCAGGGAGCAAAACTGGTTGAGACGCCGGAAGACATTCTCGAAGAGTTCGGTTTCAAGATAGAAACCGAAGCGGACGTCGCGCCGAAGGGACGCAAACGCGGCAAGGCGCGTGTTGCCAAAGACCCCGGCGAGCGGGAAGCGGCTGAAGGCGAGTTTGCGCTGGCGCTACAAAGCCCCCGGGTCAGCCAGCCGGCGACGGCGTCGTGGGCATCGGCGAAAGTCGAAGATCCCGAGGCCGCCCGTCTGCTCGAGGCCCTGGGCCATTCCCCGGCCACGCTTGAAATTCTTGCTGAACGGACCGAAATGAATGGCGCCACGCTGCAAAGCCTGTTGCTGCAACTTGAAATGTCAGGGCGAATAGGTGCATTGCCCGGCGGCCGATTTACCCGCCTCGAACGCTGATCTTCTGACGTCATGCTACATTCGCCACAAAATCAGACGTTTGCTACGTCGCATCAAATCTTCACGCCGCTCAGGAAAGGACCGTAAGGAAACATGCCCGCGCTGAACCTCGACACCGACGCCGACCGGATTGCCGAGCGCATGGCAAGCGCCGGCACACTGCTCGTTGCGTGCTTGTGCGCCGAGTGGTGCGGGACCTGCCGGGATTATCGGGAGGGGTTCGACAAGCTTGCCGATGCTCATCCGGACATCTGCTTCGCATGGATCGATATTGAAAACCAGGCGGACCGGTTCGACGATCTCGATGTGGAGAACTTCCCGACCATATTGATCGAGGACGCTGTTACCACGCGGTTTTTTGGCACGGTTTTGCCGCAAACGTCCATCGTTGCAAGGATGTTGACGGACTTGAGCGCATTGCCGGGCATGGCCGGCGCGCCAAAAATACGTCCTGCGCTGGTCGCCGCCTAGACCAGGTTCAGGCAAGCGCACTCACAAGCTGAAACGCCTCAGGCGGTTGCATCACGAAGCGCCCACATTCACCGTCCGGCAGCCCGCGTTTCGCTAAATGCCAAACCGCGCGCCGCACGCCATATGCTATAAAGCGGACGTTAACGAGCCCGAACCACGGTGGCGCAAGCCGCTGTTACCCGGCCTCATGCCAGTCCCTAACTAGAATCGAGTCATGTCCAAAGCCCTGATCATTGCTGAAAAGCCTTCTGTCGCGAACGACATCGCGCGCGCTTTGGGCGGTTTCGCGAAGCATGACGAATATTACGAGAGCGACGACTACGTGCTGTCGTCGGCGGTGGGCCATCTGCTGGAAATCGCCGCGCCCGAGGAATACGACGTCAAGCGCGGCAAGTGGAGTTTCGCCAATCTGCCGGTGATTCCGCCACATTTCGACCTGAATCCAATCGCAAAAAGCGAATCGCGCCTGAAGGTGCTGACCAAGCTGCTCAAGCGCAAGGACATCGACCGCCTGATCAACGCCTGCGACGCCGGGCGCGAAGGCGAGCTGATTTTCCGCCTGATCGCGCAGCACGCGAAGGCCAAGCAGCCGGTGCAGCGCTTGTGGCTGCAATCCATGACGGCCGGTTCCATCCGCGATGGTTTCGCAAATCTGCGCAGCGACGCTGACATGCAGCCTCTCGCCGATGCCGCCCGTTGCCGCTCCGAGGCAGACTGGCTGGTCGGCATCAACGGCACGCGCGCAATGACCGCGTTCAACAGCAAGGGCGGCGGTTTCTTCCTGACGACCGTTGGCCGCGTCCAGACGCCAACGTTGTCTATTGTCGTGGAACGCGAAGAAAAGATTCGCCGCTTCGTGCCGCGCGACTATTGGGAAGTGCGCGCCGAGTTCGTTGCGGCGAAGGGAATCTACGAAGGGCGCTGGTTCGACCCGAAGTTCAAGCGCGTCGAGGGCGACCCCGAGCAGCGCGATTCACGTCTGTGGGCGCTGCCCGCGGCGGAATCGATCGTTGCAGCTTGTCGCGGCAAGACCGGCACAGTGACGGAAGAAGCGAAGCCGTCCACGCAGATGTCGCCCTTGCTGTTCGACTTGACCAGCCTGCAGCGCGAGGCCAACGGCCGTTTCGGTTTTTCGGCGAAGAACACGCTCGGCCTGGCGCAGGCGCTGTATGAAAAGCACAAGGTGCTGACCTACCCGCGTACCGACGCGCGCGCGCTGCCGGAGGATTACATTCCGACGGTGAAAGACACGCTCGCCATGCTGAAGGAAAGCAACAACTACTTGCCGCACGCGAAGCAGGTGCTGGACAAGGGCTGGGTGAAGCCGAACAAGCGCATCTTCGATAACTC
>NZ_CAXTGZ010000254.1:0-8218 GCF_964243625.1 uncultured Caballeronia sp. | reverse complement strand
GCCCTCCTGCGCGGCCGCGAGCAGATGCAGGACGGTGTTGGTCGAACCGCCCATGGCGACGTCGAGCGTCATGGCATTCTTGAACGCCTGCTTGGTCGCGATACTGCGCGGCAAAACCGATGCGTCCTCTTCCTGGTAATAACGGCGGCACAGGTCCACCACGAGACGCCCGGCCTGTTCGAACAGCCCCTTGCGCCATGCATGCGTGGCGACGATCGTGCCGTTGCCCGGCAACGCCAGACCGATTGCTTCGGTCAGGCAGTTCATCGAATTCGCGGTGAACATGCCCGAGCACGAACCGCACGTCGGGCACGCGTTGCGCTCGATCTCCGCCACTTCGGCGTCGCTCACCTTCGAGTCGGCGGCCTTGATCATTGCGTCGATCAAGTCGATCTTCGCGATCACCTGACCGTCGGTCGGCGATTTGACCTTGCCGGCTTCCATCGGACCGCCGGAGACGAACACGACCGGGATGTTCAGGCGCATGGCGGCCATCAGCATGCCCGGCGTGATCTTGTCGCAATTGGAGATGCAGACCATGGCGTCGGCGCAGTGCGCATTGACCATGTACTCCACCGAGTCGGCGATCAGTTCGCGCGACGGCAGCGAATACAGCATGCCGCCGTGCCCCATGGCAATGCCGTCGTCCACCGCGATGGTGTTGAATTCCTTCGCGACGCCGCCGGCCGCTTCGATTTCCTTCGCGACCAGCGCGCCGAGATCGCGCAGATGCACATGGCCCGGCACGAACTGCGTGAACGAGTTCACGACCGCAATGATGGGCTTGCCGAAGTCGCCGTCCTTCATGCCGGTGGCGCGCCACAGGGCGCGGGCGCCGGCCATGTTGCGGCCATGAGTCGATGTGCGTGATCGATAGTGGGGCATCTGTACCTCTGTATTGTGGTTATCCGAATCTGTGTTACGCCCGGGCCGGTTCATCGGCCGCAGGGAAACCCGGATTTTGCGAGACCACCGGTAAGACGTCCAATATCTTTTTTCGGCGAAATTAGGTCGTGAAAAGTATCAATCCTGCCTAGAGGCCGAACGTCCCGCGATACTGCTCGTCGGCATCCGAGCGCGTGTGGATCTCGACCAGCACACCGCCCGGCACTTCGCAGAAAAACCGCGAGCCGCGTTCGTGCTTGAACACGCCGGTTTTCATCCCGACGCCCGCTGCGATCATCCGGTCGTGAAGCGCGCGAACTTCGTCGAGCGTCGCCAGTTCGAAGCCGATGTGAAAGTTGTGGGGCCACTCGACCGGATGGTCGCCGGCGTCTTCGATCACGATGTCGAAGCCCGGGCGTTTCAGGATCCAGCTCGCCCCGCGACCGGCGACAGTGCAGCCCAGATGCGCTTCGAAGAAGGTTGCCGTGGCGCTGACATCGGACGAAGGGAAGCTCATGTGATTGAGCCTCATTGCCGTGCTGACAGAGGTGGTGGTATTTGCGTTGGTGGTGATGGTGCTCATGTCGATCTCCGTTGCTGCGGAGCGCTCCTTGCGTTCCGTACGGAAATGTTACGAGTAAAAGCTCGCGTTTTATACTCGCGTCGCCGCTTGGGCTTCAGGAGCCGCCGAGGCCCGTACTACGGGCGTTTCGGGCCGCGCGGCGCTGGCTTGCGGGCAGGCTGCTCGCGTTTATCGGCGGGGTGCGGGTCTTCTTCGGCGGGCGTGGCGGCCGACATCATCGTCAGATAGCCCTGCACGGCCGCACACACGCGGCGAGTGAGGCCGGCCGTATCCGTCTCGCCGCGCTCGCCGGCGGCATCGACGAGACCACGGATCATCGCGAACACATCGCGTGCGGCGACATCCGTGTCTGCTTGCTGAGGCGAATCTTCCCGCGCGAGGATGTCCAGAAGCAAGCTGCGCATCGATCCGGTGCTCGGCAGCGCCGCGCGCAATTGCGGCCGGCTTTCTTCCACGTCGAGAAGCCGCGCGAGCGTCGGCCGCGCAAACTGCTGCCACACGGCCACGCGAATCAGATGATCGAGCGCGGCCGATCCGCTCGCGTGATCGAGGGACGCGAGCGCCTCCTTGTAAAACCGCGCGTTCTCGCGTTCCATCAGCGCGATGGTTAGCGCATCCTTGCTCGGAAAGTACTGATAAAGCGAACCGATACTGACACCCGCGCGCTCGGCGACCGCGTTCGTATTGAACCCTTCGAGCCCCCTCGTTTCGAGCACTTGCGCGGCGGCTTCGAGCAGGGTCTCGACCATGCGCGCCGAGCGAGGCTGGCTGGGTGCCCTACGCGGTTTGAGCGGCGACGGATTCGGCTGTCGAGGCATTGGAACGTATCGAGCGGTTATGAACGAACTGCCGACGCCGCGACAGGCGGAAGTTGCGCGAGGTGCCGCAACAGTTTCGTCACCATCGCGACAACACCGAACGCGAGGATCACGAAAAACACCGCGAGCGGTGCAAGGATCTGCACGGAAAGGAAGCCGACAAGCCCCATCGTCGCCGATGAAACCAGCAGCAGCGCACAGCCAAGAATCGCGCTCGTCAGCCCCGCGATATGCGGAAACAGCGAGTTGCCCTTTGCCATCAAGGTCGGATACATCGCGCCTGCGCAGAATCCCATCACGAGCACGGGCGTCGCGAGCGTCCACACGCGCAGGCCGACGGTCAGCGCGAGCAGGAGCATCGCAATCGATGTCCCGGCCATCACCCGCGCGCCCAGCAGCAGCCGTCGTTCCGCGCTCGGCAGACGCGCGCCGTGAATGCGATTCGACAAGCCGCCGAGGAAATACATCATCCCGATACCCAGCGCCAGATAGCCGAAATACGTCGGCGGCTTGTGCAGCGTGTTCTGCACCATGAACGGCCCGACGATGTTGAATACAAGCAGGATGCTGTAACACAAGCCTTGCGCGAGAAAGCAACTCTGGAACACCGGGCTTGCCAGCACCTTGCCCGCGTTGGTGATCAGGGTGCGCGGCTCCAGATGCACCGGACGCCGCAACGTTTCACGATAGCGCCACCACAATGCCCACATCACGAGCGAGTAGATGAGCAGGAACACGAGGCACGACTTCCAGCCGAACCACGTCTGCAAGTGGGCGCCAATCACTGGAGCCACGATCGGCGCGAGTCCCCACGCAATCGACATGTAGGTGAACGCGTGCAACAGCGCCTGGCCCGAAAACGAATCGGTGATGATCGCCTTCGCAAGAAGATTGGTCGTGGCGATGCCGAAACCCTGCAGGCATCGAGCGAGAAGAAAGGTCTCGAGATTCGGCGCGGCGAGCGACAGCAGGCAGCCTATCGTGAAGATCACCAGCCCGAACGCCAGGACGGGCTTGCGGCCGTAAGCGTCGGCTATGGGACCGAAGACGAGCTGGCCGAGCGCGTAGGCCACCATGTAGCCGGACACGCTCGACTGGATCGCCTGGGGCGACGTTGCGAAAAACGTCGCCATTGCGGGCAGCGCGGGCACGTAGATATCGATTGCAAGCTGTCCGGCCGATGCAAACAGGCAGATCACAAACAGCAAGAAACGCGGCGAATTCGGTACAAGCGCGGCGGGAACAGAGGGATCAGAGGTCGTTTGGGTCATGAAGGCCTGTAAGGGGCTGCGGCAGCATCGCCGCGTATTGTGCCTGTCGTCTCATAAATCGACACGATGCCCACTGCGAGTGCATGGTCTGACCAGGCCGTGCCGTCCCTGCTTGACACGTATATTCCCCATCCGGTATATAAACACCATGGAATCGACCTTCGCCGTTATCGCCGAGCCAAGCCGCCGCGCAATCCTGAGTCTGCTGGCAACGTCCGAGCAGACCGTGGGGGATATCGAGGAGAAGCTGAAGCTCTCGCAACCCTCGGTCTCGAAGCACCTTCGAGTGCTTCGGGAAGCCGGATTTGTCGAGGCACGCGTGGACGCACAGCGGCGCGTGTACCGGATCAGGCCGGAACCGCTCGCGGAGATCGACGCGTGGCTCGAACCCTTCCGGCGCTTCTGGTCGGGCCACGTCGATGCGCTCGAACACCATCTCGACCGCATCGACCCAATTGATACTGCACTGGGCAAAAAGGAGAGAAAACGATGAGCAAACGCGACGAATACAGGCCGGGACCCGCTGCGGGCGCCGAAATCCAGAAGGATGGGGAGAAGTGGACGCTCGTTCTGGTGCGCGAACTGCGCCATGCGCCCGAGAAAGTCTGGACCGCGTTGACCGACCCGGTCAGCCTGCGTGAATGGGCGCCCTTCGATGCCGACCGGAGCCTCGCGTCTGTTGGCCCGGTCAAGCTCTCGACGGTCGGAATGCCCACGCCGGTCATCTCGGAGACTGAAGTGACGCGCGCCGAGGCGCCCCGGTTGCTTGAATACCGCTGGGGCGACAACGACCTTCGGTGGCAACTCGAGCCGCTCGGCGACGGAACCCGTCTTACGCTCTGGCACAACATCGACCGCAATTTCATATCGATGGGCGCGGCCGGTTGGCATATCTGCCTCGATGTGCTGGCGCAGTTCGTGGCTGGCGATCCGGTCGGGCGCATTGTCGGCGGTGAAGCGATGAAGTTCGATTGGCTGCGTCTCAAGACCGAGTACGAAAGGCAATTCGGCATTTGAAGCATGAACGTTTCAGGAGGAGAAGATGAAGAAAACGAGTGCGGTAGATGATGCGCTGGCGCCTGAACTCATCGATAAAAAAATCGCCGAGCTTGGCGGCTGGCGCGGCAAAACTTTGAGCAGGATGCGCAAGCTGGTCAGGGACGCGGACCCGGAGGTCGTCGAGCAATGGAAGTGGATGGGCACGCCCGTCTGGTCGCACGACGGAATCATTTGCACTGGCGAGTCGTATAAGTCAGTGGTGAAGCTGACCTTTGCGAAAGGGGCTTCGCTGAAGGACCCCGCGAAACTTTTCAACTCGAGCCTGGATGGAAACACAAGGCGCGCAATCGATATCCACGAGGGTGAGGAAATCGATTCGGTTGCATTCAAGGCGCTTGTTGGCGAGGCGATTGCCCTCAATGTGTCGGGCGTGAAGGCAAAGAAAAAACCCGGTTAAGCCTTCCTGAGCTCTTCCGTAACAAAGTCGACGAACGCCCGCGCCACTTTTCGCGCGGAGCGCCCCAGTGGGAAATAAGCGTGGACGGGTAGCCCCGTCGTCTTCCAGTCGGCTAGGACAAGCACCAGCGACCCGCGCTCCAGTTCGTCCTGGCAACCCCATGACGGCGCCGATGTGATCCCGAGGCCGCCCGTCGCGCACGCGATGGCGCCGGCTATCGAGTTGGTCGAGATGTTCGGATGAAGCTCGACGTCCACCGTCTTGCCGTCGAGTTCGAATTGCCAGGAGGCCGCCCGCGTGGCGGCCGGCCCGCCGACGATCCTGTGCCGAGTCAGGTCTTCCGGCACGAGCGGCATCCCCGCACGTTCAAGATAAGAAGGCGCGGCAACGACAACGCGCGGAATCATCGTGATGAATTTCGATGTCCCCGATGCATCGGGAAGATTGCCCACGCGCAACGCTACATCGACACCTTCGCGAACCACGTCCTGCCATTTATCGTCGAGCAGCAATTCGATGCTCAGGTTCGGATGACGCTCGGTGAACGGCGCAAGACGTGGCATCACCATACGCAAGCCCATGGTCGTAGTCATGCCGACCCGCAGCAAGCCCCGCAGTTCGCCGCTTTCACGCACGCTGTTTTCTGCGTCTTCGAGCGCCGCGAGGATGGGCTCGACGCGAGCCAGGAATTCCGCACCGGCCTCCGTCAGGACGACCGCGCGCGTACTTCGCGATAACAGCCTGGCGCCCAGCCCCGCCTCGAGGTCCGCAACCATTCGCGACACCTGTGACTGAGCCAGCCCGAACTCGCGCGCCGCAGCAGAAAAGCTGCCGAGATGCGCAACGCGCGAATAAAGCTTGAGGCTCAGGATGTCCTTCACGTTTTAAGCCCCTTACGTCTGATGTGACCCAGGCCGTCACTCATGCTGACCGAGCATAGATATTAGCGAAATCCAATGGCTACCGCCCTTTTGCGAGAGGCCGCATTCTTCACTCACCGGCAGCGACGCGCAAATCAACCAAGGCGCACCGCGAACCGACGAGCAAACCCTCTCTTACGCAAAAGGATGATGATCATGAACCGCAAAGTACTGATTACCGGCGCTACAGGTGACACGGGCCGCGCCGCTGTAAAGGAATCCATCGAAGCCGGCTTGACGGTGCGCGCGCTGGTGCGTCGTATCGATGAACGGTCCGCCGCACTCGAAGCGCTTGGCGCACAAGTCGTAGTCGGCGACCTGCAGAATATCGACGAGGTTCGCGCTGCAATGGAAGGCGTCGACGCAGCCTATCTCGTGTATCCGGTCGCGCCGGGACTGATTACGGCGACCGCTTATTTCGCACAGGCCGCGCGTGAAGCCGGCGTCGCCACCATCATCAACCTCTCGCAACGCTCGGCAAGCCGCACATCGAACAGTCCGTCATCGAAAGATCACTATGTTGCCGAGCAACTGCTCAGCGCGTCGGGTCTCGACGTGATCCATCTGCGCCCCACCTACTTTCTCGAATGGCTTCTCTACCCGTGGCAACTGCCGCTGTTCCGTGAGAAAGGCATCTTGCGCATGCCGGTCGGCAAAGGGCGGCACGCCGCAATCGGTGCGGAAGATCAGGGCCGGGTGATCGCTGCATTGCTGCAAAATTCCGACGGGCACATCGGCCAGACGTACCCGCTCTTCGGACCGGTCGAAATGGATCACGAACAAATGGCGGCGGAACTCAGCGAAGCACTTGGCCGCAGGATCGTCTTCGAAGATGTCTCGATTGACGAATACCGCCGTTCGATGGAATCGGCCGGTGTACCGGAATACGTCGTCAAGCACCTGTCTGCCGCAATGGACGACTACCAGCACGGCGTGATGTCCGGCATGAACGACAACGTTGAAAAGCTGACCGGCCGCAAGCCGATGAGCGTCAGGGAATTTGCGCGCGCCAATGCGGATCGTTTGAATCCGAAAGTGTCCTGACCTTACCCGCTTTTCATACTGGAAATATCATGAAAGTCATGGCCGTTGGAACGCTGGTTCCCCTTTCCCCGGAACAGCTTGCGCACTACATGCCGACCGAAGTCCCCGCCACCTTGCAGTTGTACCTCGACGGCAAGATGGAACAATTCTGGATGCGGGAAAAGTAAGCGCTAGTTTAAGCACACGTTGAAGTTGAAGTTTTCGAGTTGAACAATGACGGCTCCGTTAATGAAGGAGTCGGGCAATGACGAATGGATACGATGAGCGCAGGCAGGTGTGGGCCAAGCGATTTGAGGACCAGAAGAACTCTGGTCTGAGCGTGCTGGCATGGTGCAAAGCCGAAGGGGTGAATCAGTCTGGTTTTTACAGGAGCCGCCGTCGCATGCTCGAAGTGAGCGGGTCGCAGGCCGAGCCGACCTTGGTTGCCGTGCCGATCAATCCGAGCGTTGATCGCGAGATGCGGTTGGACGATGAGACTTTCACTGATACATCTGGTGCACGGCACGCGCCGCTGGAAATCCAAACGCCCGCCGGCTTTGTGCTTCGGTTGAGCTCGCGCACGCATCTCGACTGGTTGCCGCGTCTTCTGGCGGTGCTGTGATGTGGGATAGCCCGCTAGGCAAGGTCTATCTGGCGCCGGGCGCCACTGACATGCGCCGCTCGATTAACGGCCTGTCGCTGATGGTGGCCGAGACGCTCGGGCTCGATCCGGTGAGTCCTCACTGGTTTGTCTTTTGCAGTCGCGGCGGCGACAAACTTAAAATTCTTCACTGGCAGACGAACGGTTTTTGGCTTCATTATCGTCGCCTTGAGGAAGGTCGATTTCGCTGGCCGCGCGACGCTGGAGATACGGCGGCACTGGAAATCACGGCGCGTGAGCTGCGCTGGCTACTCGATGGGCTGAACTGGCAGACGACGATTGCGCATCGGGCGATGCCGGCGCGTGAGGTTCGCTGAAGTGAATTACAAAAATACGTAAACCCACGAGGCGGCACACTTGGATATCGTACGGCAATGGAAGCCAACGATCTCAACCACTTAACGCCTGAAGTTCAGGCCTATATCCGCGCACTCGAAGCGCAGAACCGCCAACTGGCAGAACGTATTGAGGTTCTTGAGGAGCTCTTCCGTCTGGCGCAACTCAAGCGTTTCGCGCCCAGCAGCGAGAAGCTCAAGGACCGCGTGTTCGACGAAGCCGAACAACTCGCGCTGAGTGAATCCGACTACGACGATGTCCTGAC
>NZ_CAXTGZ010000253.1:0-8224 GCF_964243625.1 uncultured Caballeronia sp. | reverse complement strand
ATCGATGCCTTGCTGCAGAAGGAATCCGAGCACGTCAACGGCGAGGACAAGGGCGAGACCGACATCATCCTGCTCACGCACGAAACGGTTGAAAAGGAAATCAACGCAGCGATCACGCAGATCGAAGCGCTCTCCACGGTGGTTTCGAAGGTGACGAAACTGCGCATGGAAGGAATGAAATAAGGCCCTGAAATGAACTACATCTCGACCCGCGGCGCCGGCATAGGCGAGCGCCATACTTTCTCCGATATCCTTCTCGGCGGTCTCGCCAAGGATGGCGGCCTGTATCTGCCCGCTGAGTACCCGCGCGTCACGGCGCAGGAACTCGACGCGTGGCGCTCGCTGCCTTATGCGGATCTCGCTTACGAAATCCTGCGCAAGTTCAGCGACGATATCCCTGACGAAGACCTTCGTTCGCTCACCCGCCGCACCTACACCGCGCAGACGTACAGCAACGTTCGCGATCACGAAAGCGCGTCGCAGATCACGCCGATCAAGACGCTTGGCGTGGAGAACGGTACGACCGTGTCGCTGCTGGAATTGTCGAACGGACCGACGCTCGCGTTCAAGGACATGGCCATGCAGTTGCTCGGCAACCTGTTCGAGTACACGCTCGCGAAGCACGGTGAGACGCTCAACATCCTGGGCGCCACTTCAGGCGACACAGGCAGCGCCGCCGAGTACGCCATGCGCGGCAAGCAGGGCGTACGCGTGTTCATGCTCTCGCCGCATCAGAAGATGAGCGCGTTCCAGACGGCGCAGATGTTTTCGCTGCAGGACCCGAACATTTTCAATCTGGCGGTCGTCGGCAACTTCGATGATTGCCAGGACATCGTCAAGGCTGTATCGAACGATCACGCGTTCAAGGCTGCCAACAAGATCGGTACGGTCAATTCGATCAACTGGGCCCGCGTGGTTGCGCAGGTGGTCTATTACTTCAAGGGCTACTTCGCCGCGACGAAATCGAACGCCGAGCGGGTGTCGTTCACGGTGCCGTCGGGTAATTTCGGCAACGTCTGCGCGGGACATATTGCGCGGATGATGGGCTTGCCGATCGAACAGCTCGTTGTCGCCACGAACGAAAACGACGTGCTGGACGAGTTTTTCCGCACCGGGATTTATCGCGTGCGCACGGCCGCCGAGACGTATCACACGACGAGCCCGAGCATGGATATCTCGAAGGCGTCGAATTTCGAGCGTTTTGTGTTCGATCTGCTCGGCCGCGATCCGGCCCGTGTACTGCAGCTTTTCCGTGACGTTGAGGAAAAGGGCGGTTTTGACCTCGCGGCAAGCGGCGATTTCGGGCGCGTGAAGGAATTCGGTTTCGTGTCGGGGCGCAGCAGCCATGCGGACCGGGTGGAAACCATCCGCGACGCATTCAGCCGGTACGACACCATGATCGACACGCACACGGCAGACGGCTTGAAAGTGGCTCGCGAACATTTGAAGCCGGGTGTCCCCATGATCGTGCTGGAGACAGCGCAGCCCATCAAGTTCGGCGAAACCATCCGCGAAGCCCTGCAGCGCGAACCGGAACGTCCGGCAGCTTTTATTGGCATGGAAGAATTGCCACAGAAGTTCGATATCGTCAAAGCTGACGCAGGCGTGGTGAAGGCGTATATCGCTGAGCGCGTGTAGGCAGGACACAGGCGGCGAGCGGCCTTCAGCGCCGCTTTGCCGTCCCGTTCCGCTGCAACGCCGCAAATCGTCGCAAAAACTGCTAAAATTGCAGGTTTTTCGCCGTACACCATTCAAAAGGACGCGCTGTGCTGTCTACTGCCAACATCACCATGCAATTCGGGCCGAAGCCCCTCTTCGAGAACATTTCGGTCAAGTTCGGGGAAGGAAATCGCTACGGCCTCATTGGGGCAAACGGCTGCGGCAAATCCACGTTCATGAAAATCCTGGGTGGCGACCTGGAACCGAGCTCCGGCAACGTGATGCTCGAACCGAACGTTCGCCTGGGCAAGTTGCGCCAGGATCAGTTCGCGTATGAAAACATGCGCGTGATCGACGTCGTCATGATGGGCCACACGGAAATGTGGAATGCCATGTCCGAGCGCGACGCCATTTATGCGAATCCGGACGCCACCGACGACGACTACATGCACGCCGCCGAACTCGAAGCGAAGTTTGCGGAATATGACGGCTATACCGCTGAAGCGCGTGCGGGCGAACTGCTGCTCGGTATCGGTATTGCAATCGAAGACCATGCCGGACCAATGAGCAACGTCGCGCCGGGCTGGAAGCTGCGCGTGCTGCTCGCGCAAGCGTTGTTCTCGAAGCCGGACGTGCTGCTGCTCGACGAACCGACCAACAACCTGGACATCACGTCCATCCGCTGGCTCGAGGATGTGCTGAACCAGTACAACTCGACCATGGTGATCATTTCCCACGACCGGCACTTCCTGAACCAGGTCTGCACGCACATGGCGGACATGGATTACGGCACGCTCAAGGTGTATCCGGGAAACTACGACGACTACATGCTGGCGTCGGCTCAGGCGCGCGAGCGTCAGGCGAGCGCGAACCAGAAGGCGAAGGATCGCGTGGCCGATCTGCAGGATTTCGTACGCCGCTTTTCGGCGAACAAGTCGAAGGCGCGCCAGGCAACGAGCCGCGCAAAGCAGATCGAGAAGATCAAGATCGAGGAGTTCAAGCCTTCGTCGCGTCAGAACCCGTTCATTCGCTTCGAGTTCGAGAAGAAGCTGCACAACATCGCGGTCGTGGCCGATGGCATCACGAAGAAATACGACCGGACCATCTTCAATCATCTCAATTTGAGCGTGCAGCCGGGTGAGCGGATCGCGATCATCGGCGAGAACGGTGCGGGCAAGACCACGCTGCTGCGCGCGTTGAAGGGTGCGATCGAACTGGATGGCGGTACGGTCAAGTGGGCGGAAAACGCGCTGATCGGCTACATGCCGCAGGACACGTACGAAGAGTTTCCGAACGACGAGACGCTGACCGACTGGGTCGATCAGTATCGTCAGGACGGGGACGACGACCAGATGGTGCGCGGCACGCTCGGGCGTTTGCTTTTCAACGCCGACGACATCAAGAAGTCCGTCAAGGTGCTGTCAGGCGGTGAAAAAGGCCGCATGATCTGGGGCAAGCTGATGCTCGGCCGCCCGAACGTCTTGCTGATGGACGAGCCGACCAATCACATGGACATGGAATCTATCGAATCCCTGCAGATTGCGCTCGAGAAATACGAAGGCACATTGATCTTCGTGTCGCATGACCGCGAGTTCGTGAACGGCTTGGCGAATCGTGTAATCGAAGTCAAGAACGACGGCACGATTCGCGATTTCGGCGGCACGTACGAAGAGCTTCTGGCGAGTCAGGGCATTCAGTAACACGACAGTCGAATAGCCGCATCCGAAGGGGTCCGCTTCGAAAGAAGCGGGCCCTTTGCGTTTTCAAGGCTGCGTTCGTGCCAGACAAGAGCTGCAACACAACCGCAACACAATCAACTGCAACACAATCAATCGCAAACACGTTCGCGAAAACGAAACGCAGCACAGTCGAACTTGATTGATAAATCGCAACATGGGTCTGTCTAACCTCCTGCAAGCTGAAAACTTTTGACCCAGGAGTTGAACCCCACATGACGCCTCTTTCCCACCTGACCATCCGCGGCCGCACCTTGCTTCCTGTTGTGCAGGGAGGCATGGGCGTTGGCGTTTCCGCGCACCGGCTGGCCGGCTCGGTGGCGAGGGAGGGCGCAATGGGTACGATCGCCAGCATCGACTTGCGCCACCACCATCCTGATCTGATGGAAATGTGCCGCATTGAACCGTCACAGGAAACACTGGAGACCGCGAACCAGACCGCCTTGCGCCGGGAAATCATCGCAGCGAAGGAGATCAGCGAAGGTCGCGGCATGATTGCCGTGAACGTGATGCGCGCAGTCGCATCGTATGCGGCGGCAGTGCAGACAGCCTGCGATAGCGGCGCGGACGCCATCGTGATGGGCGCGGGGCTGCCGCTCGATCTGCCGGACATGACGCAAGGTGTCGATATCGCGCTGATTCCCATTCTTTCGGACAGCCGGGGCATCGCGCTGGTGCTCAAGAAGTGGATGAAGAAGAACCGCCTGCCTGATGCCATCGTGATCGAACATCCGGCGCATGCCGGCGGTCATCTTGGCGTGGCAAGCGTCGCGGATATTCCGAGCGAGCGTTTCGATTTTGCGCGCGTGATCGAAGAAACCATGCTGACGTTCGATGCACTCGGCCTCAGCCGAACGCAGATCCCATTGATCGTGGCGGGGGGTATCGACAGTCATGCTGCGGTACGTCACTGGCTTGCAGCGGGCGCATCCGGTGTGCAGCTTGGAACGGCGTTCGCGGTTACCGAAGAAGGCGATGCGCATCCCGAATTCAAGCGCATTCTCGCCGATGCAAAACCTGAAGACATCGCTGAATTCGTGAGCGTGACGGGTTTGCCGGCGCGCGCCGTGAAGACGCCGTGGCTCCTGCGATACATGCGTCAGGAAACGAAGATTCGCGAGAAGATCGGCACGAAGCCGCAAGAATGTCAGTCGGGCCTGAACTGCCTGACTGCGTGCGGATGGCGCGACGGCATCGAAAAGTTCGGGCACTTTTGCATCGATGCCCGGTTGTCCGCGGCACTACGCGGCGATCGTCAGACCGGATTGTTTTTCCGCGGGCGGGAGGCGCTGCCGTTCGGTTCGGCGATTCGCAGCGTGCGCGAATTGCTCGACCTTCTGGTTGCGGACATTCGTCCTGCGGCGGCGCCGGCCTGAACGACGCCGGAGCAAACGCAATAGCGCGGCTTAGACCTTGTCGCGCGTGAAACGCATCGCCGAGCCGTCGCGGTTGATACGCTCCCAGATCGCGCGCTTTTCGTCGTCGCTCAGGAATACCCAGTTGGATACTTCCGAGGCGGTCCGGCCGCAGCCCTTGCAAACGTCGTCAAAGAGGGTGGAGCACACGCCAATGCACGGGCTGTCGGGTAAATCGTGAAGATTCGATGCCATAAGACGCCTGTAAAGCGGGCGCTGCACGTGTTAAACGGCAGCGCCTGCGCGGAAAGTGAACCCGATTTTACCGCGCAATGCTGTATCCGATCCGGGCGATCCAGTGTTGCCGCTGGTTGTAGTCGAGAATGTCCTCGCCGTAGCCGTTGAAATACCCCACCCACAGATAACCGCCCCATGCGCTGTTGATGAGCTTGGCAAGCGGGTACGTGAACTGGGCATCCACGCTGCCGTATTTCGCCTTCGTCCCTTTGCGCAAGGTCGCCGCGAGTTGCCAGCTTTCCGGGCTGCCGTACTTCACGAGCAAATCCACGTACCCGCGATAGTCCTGGATATCCTCGTTGCCGCTCTTTGTGATGTAGTAATAAACCTTCGGCGATATGGTCAGGTGGTTCGAGTTGACATCGCCGAAATCCCACGTCGGGCGGACGAACGCGATATTGATCGCGCGCGAATCGGCGCCGCTCTTGCCGTTCGATTCATGGCCGATACCCGCCGTCACGCCCATGCGCGACCAGAGCGAACTCTTCCAGCCCGTGTCCTGCAGGTAGTAGAACAGTTGCGGCTGGTAGCTGGTATCGCGAAAGGGTGCGGACTCTGCGGACAAGTCCCAGATCGAGGTCTGCGTGTACGCCAGGTACAGGTTGTCCAGGAAGCTGCGTGAGCGGGGATCGTCGGGCAGCATCAGGCGGTACTTGAAGCTGAACTGGAACTTGGCAAGGTTGTCGCCGTTCTGGCCATCGGCGAAATACATGGGTTCGAACGTCGATAAACGGCCGCTCAGCATGCGGTCGCTCGTGGGCGTCGGGACTGCCGATGTATTGGCCGCCGCTTCCGCGCTCGCAAGTTGCTGCGGCGTCTTTGCCTGCGTCTCGGCGGTCTCCGCGGCGACAACCTGGGCTTGCTTGTCGCCGCGGTTGAGCACGATCAGCATGGGCGATGAATCGAAACCCACCGGGTCGACTTTCACCGTGCCGCGCGCCGTGTCCGGCCACGGGGCCGAGTACTTGACCTTCCTGTATTGGCCGGGGCGCAGCGTGAGTCTGTCCGGCACGTTCGCTTCGCGATCGAGCGCCAGCGGTTTCGGCGGCAGATCGCCGTTGGTCAGCGTGACCGTGAGGTTGCGGGGGACGTCGATGGTGAGCGGCTTCTTGTCGTCATCGCTGTACAGCAGCGTGAGTTCGAGCGGCTGCTGAGCGGCTGCTTCCCGCACCGGTTGCAGCACCGAGACCGTGGCATGGGCCGTCGCGGTCCAGCAAAAGCCCAAGCCAAGCGCCGCTGCAAAAGGGGTAAGACGAAAAGCACGCGGAATACCGCGCAGTGGCAAACGATTGATGTGCTGCAGTGGGCCTTGGGCCATGAATCGATCGTCCTTGTGGCGTTGATTGGCATCGGGCGCGGCGATGCGGCAAAGGACGATAACCCCATTCTCCTTGCCGTCTGTTGAGCGCGGCTCACAACCGCAAAACGTCGCGGATTTCGCTCATCGCCGGGACTTGCAAGCCAGCGAATCTTCGAAATGCCGAATTGTAAACGCGATGAACGTTTATCTCGAAATACGGTGCAAAACGGGCAGCAACAGCAAGAAGCGATCCCGGGCAGCAAGAATCGACTGGTGGGATCTCGGTTAGCGCTGGAGTAACGTTGCGTCAAACGCGGCCGCTCAGACGTCCGTCACTAATTGCCACAGCAAAGCCACGTTCAACACGACGATAATCCCGGCGCACATCCACGCCAGCGCCAGCGGGATGCGTTTGACGCGCCAGCGGCCCATGAGGCCGGCATCGGAAGCGAAACGTACGAGGGGAATGACGGCCAGCGGCAGTTGCAGGCTCAAGACCACCTGACTCGCAACGAGCAACTGATTGGAACCGTGTTCGCCAAACGCGCCGACGGCAAGCAGCGCCGGTCCTATTGCAAGTGTGCGGGTCAGGAGCGCCCGAGCCCAGCGTGCAATTTTCAACTGCAGGAAACCTTCCATCACCGCCTGGCCCGCCAGCGTGCCGGTGACGGTCGCGTTCAGCCCGCAGGCGAGCAGCGCCGCTGCGAAGATGGCGCTCGCCCACTGGCTGCCGACAAGCGGGGCAATCAGGCGGTGTGCATCGGCGAGATCGCTGACGTCGTAGTGTCCGCTTGCGTGAAAAACAGCGGCGGCCACGATCAGCAGCGACGCATTCACCGTGAAAGCCAGGCTGAGCGATGCAAACGTATCGATGTTCACGCCTTTCATGGCGTCGGAGATGGCTTCGTCGTCGCCGCTTTTCGCGTGGTCCTTTACCAGCGCCGAGTGCAGGTAAAGGTTGTGCGGCATGACGGTCGCGCCCAGGATGCCGGCGGCGAGCCAGACCATGCCGGCGTCGCGCAAGAGCGCGGCGGGCGGCGCAAGGCCCGCGAGCGCGCCGCGCCACGAGGGATTGGCGAGCGCGAGTTCGACCACGAAACAAAAACCCACGAAAAAGATCAGCGTGGTGATGACGATCTGCAGCGGACGTTGGCCGCGGCTTTGCAGCGCGAGCATGGCGAACGTGCCCACGGCGGACATCAGCACGCCAACCGTGAGCGATACCCCCAGCAGCAGTTGCAATGCCACGGCGCTGCCGACGACTTCGGCGACATCGCACGCGATGATCGCGATCTCACAAGTGATCCAGAGGAAAACCGTGGTGCGGCGGCTATAGCGGGCGCGGCACAGTTGGGCGAGATCACGTCCGGTCACCACGCCGACTTTCGATGCCACCCATTGCAGCAGCAAACCCATCAGGCTGGCTGCCAGCACCACGCTCAGCAACTGGTAGCCGTACTTTGCGCCGCTGCCAAGCGCGGTGGCCCAGTTCCCCGGGTCCATGTAACCGACCGCAACCAGCGCGCCTGCGCCGATAAAGGAGAACCAGCGTCCGCGTACTCGGGGAGCGCCGTCGGGCGGTTCGCCGCGATGATTGAGGCCGGAGGCGGGAACGAGGTCGGACGGCGGATTGTCCGCAGAGCCAGTCTGGTCGAGAGCGGACGAATTCGTATTCATGCAGTCTGAGGCCTGTTTCCTATAACCGGAAATTCACGAAGCGGGTGGAAAAATGGCGAGTTCGGCAAGAGCAGTGCCGCGGCAAGCGTCGGTTCCGGCTGCGCAGCAACCAACGTTCCGCTCCGTGTAGTCAGCGGCAAATGCACGACAAAAACCTTCGATCCGATAACAACACGGCAATCTCCCCAATGATGACATTA
>NZ_CAXTGZ010000252.1:0-8241 GCF_964243625.1 uncultured Caballeronia sp. | reverse complement strand
TCACTCGGGAATGAACTCCAGCTTCTCAGGACCTCATCAAACCTGGCGCCAACCGGCATGGTGAAATGCAGATCGGAATTGAAGCGTGGCCGCGAACGAAACGGGAGGAAATAGGCCAAACCGCGGCCCACAATCAAGGCGACCAGACCAGAAGCAAATGTCGCGATGACAACTTCCCGCCGCCAGGGTGCACGATTGTCAGGGCTGAACCAAAGCCACCAAAGCGCTGCGACCAGCAGTAATCCTTTTGCGATATAAAGTCCCGCCAAAGAGCCAATGGCGAAATTGATTCCGGGGGAAACGAACGAGTGTCGAGCGATAAAACCAAGGATCGAAGCATCGAAGCCGTTCATATTGGATTTTCTCGCTTATCCAGCAAGCCATTAATCAAGCGTTCCCCTGCATGCGGCTTATGTAATTTGCGTCGGTGATATGACGACATTTATTAGTAATATTTATGCCACAAAAATGTCACAAACAAATAGCTCAAAGTCGCCTTAACGGCGGCCTCATCGGACAGGGGGCGTCCTCTCGATTTGCTGCGCTTATAAAACCGGTGCCTTAATCCGGGTGCGACAAGCTTTTATGCTTGGCTGGGAGCGGGTAACTGGCGATTGATATCAGCGGTCAGACCTGAACCGTTGGGGATTTCCTCGCGGTCATCGAGCCGATCCACCGTGTGGTATGCACGCGATCCGAAGGACACGGCGCGCTGATCCGCACGATCTGCAACGAGGGTTACATGCTGACGGCAGATGTTTTGTACGAAGGTTGACGCGGTTTTCCGAACCGCAGAAGTCGCCTAGGGGCAATCGGTCACAAACATTGATATACTTTTCGTCGCTTCAGGCGTCGTTTGAGCGTGTTCCTTAAACCGCTCCAACGCAGCAAGAAGCCGGTTCGCGCCGGTTTGCACGAGCGTCCCTTGGCCGTTGCAACACGGCCGGGCGTTTCACGCACGGCGCCCGATCTAACACTACTGCCCTTGGGGGCGCCACAGCGGAGTCCGTCTTGGCCGTTTCCAATCTTATCGCCGATGAACCTGCGCCCGACGCCGCCAAAGCGTCCTCGGGCAGCTCGTTCTATCTCGCCATGCGCATCCTGCCGGCTGCGCAGCGTGACGCGATGTACCAGGTCTACGCGTTTTGCCGCGCGGTGGACGACATAGCCGACGACGGCACCATGCCGCGCCACGAACGCGCTGCCGCGCTCGAGCAATGGCGCACGGATATAGACGACTGCTACGCCGGCAAGCCGCGCAAGTCGCTGAGCGCGCTCACGCAGCACATCCACGCGTTCCATCTTTCGCGCGATGACTTCATCGCCGTGATCGACGGCATGGCAATGGACTCAGAAGACATCGTTGCGCCCGACGAAGCCAGCCTCGACCTTTATTGCGATCGCGTGGCGAGCGCGGTGGGGCGTTTGTCGGTGAGGATATTCGGGATGCAGGAAGATGCCGGACGGCGTCTCGCGCATCATCTCGGCCGCGCCTTGCAGTTGACCAATATCCTTCGGGATATCGACGAAGACGCGGCCATCGGCCGGGTTTATCTGCCGCGCGAATTGCTGTCGCGCGAAGGCATTTCCACCACCGACATTGCATCCATAATCGGCGACGCCCGCTTGCCGCGCGTATGCCTGACCATTGCCGAACGCGCCCGCATTCACTACGCCCAGTCCGACGCCATCATGGCCAACGCGCCGCGTGCCCAGGTCAAGGCGCCGCGAATTATGTCGGGCGCGTATCGCTGCGTTCTCGAGGCGAACCTGAAGCGTGGCTTCGATCTCCCGCGCAATCACGTCCGTACGCCACGTTCACGGCTGTTGTGGATCGTGGCGCGCAACGTGTTCTGATGTCACGGACAGTTCATGTCATTGGCGCTGGATTATCCGGGCTTGCCGCCGCGGTCCAGTTGCAAAGGCGCGGCGCGCGGGTCGTGCTGCACGAAGCCGCGCCGCATGCCGGCGGCCGGTGCCGCTCTTACTTCGACATCAAGCTCAACGCCACGATCGACAACGGCAACCACCTGATCCTGTCCGGCAACCACGCCGCGCTCGGGTTTGCCAAAGCCATTGGCGCCGCCGACGAACTCATCGGTCCGGCCCAGCCCGACTATCCGTTCATGGACCTGCGCAGCGGTTCGCGCTGGACCCTGAAGATGTCGCCGGGACGGTTTCCAGGCTGGATCTTCGATTCCGCCACGCGTGTTCCCGGCACCATGCCCGCCGATTATTTCGCGCTCGTGCGACTGCTGTTTGCCAATCCGGGACGCAGCATCGGGCAAACACTGCGCGCGAACGGCCGGCTCTGGGACGCAATGCTCGATCCGTTCTTGCTCGCGTTGCTCAACGTCGATCCGCGTGAAGGCAGTGCCGTGCTCGCCGGCAACGTGCTGAAAGAAACGGTGCTGCAAGGCGGACAGGCATGCCGGCCAATAACGGCGCGCAATGGCCTGGGCCATGCGTTTATCGAACCGGCTTTGAGGCTCCTGCAATACGGCGGCGCGGAGATACGGCTCGGGTCGCGCTTGAGCGCAATCAGTTTTGCCGGCAGTGATTCGAAGACGCGCGTGGCGGCGCTGGATTTCGATGAAACGCGCGTGGACATCGGCCCGAACGACGGCGTCCTGCTCGCCGTGCCCGCACAAGTCGCGCGGGAACTCGTGCCGGGGCTTACCGCGCCGACCGAATTTCGCGCGATCATCAATGCGCATTTCGCCATTGATCCGCCGCTTGCATTCGAATCCATGACCGGTCTGCTCAACGGCACGGCCGACTGGCTTTTCGCCTTCGATGACCGCCTGTCCGTGACCATCCACGACGCCGACAGGTTCACCGATACCCCGCGCGAAACCCTTGCCCACACGCTGTGGCAAGAAGTAGCGAAAGCCGCGCGTTTGCCGGTTGAACGCATGCCGACCTGGCAGATCGTTACCGAAAAGCGCGCGACGTTCGCCGCGCTGCCGAGCCAGGAAAATCTCCGGCCGGCGACCCGCACCCGCTGGCCCAATCTCATGGTGGCGGGCGACTGGACGGCCACCGGGCTGCCTGCAACCATAGAAGGTTCGATCCGCTCCGGCCAGAAGGCCGCGGACCTCCTCATGAATCCCCCGACGGAACTCTGATGAACGATTTTGTCCAGCCACCCGATGCCTCAAACGCGCCAGTCAGCGCGGCGGCGTTGGAGGCATCGGTATCCCGCGCGGCCGACGCGCTGCTCGCCGATCAGCATCCCGAAGGCTACTGGCTCTACGAACTCGAAGCCGACGCCACCATTCCCGCCGAGTACGTATTGCTCGTGCATTACCTCGGCGAGACGCCCAAGCCCGACCTCGAAGCAAAGATCGGCCGATACTTGCGCCGCATCCAGCGTGACGACGGCGGCTGGCCGCTGTTCACCGACGGCGCCATGGACGTCAGCGCCACCGTCAAGGCGTACTTCGCGCTGAAGATGATTGGCGACCTGCCCGAAGCCGAGCACATGCAGCGCGCGCGCCGGGCGATCATCGCGGCCGGCGGCGCGGAAAAATCGAACGTGTTCACGCGCATCCTGCTCGCGCTGTTCGGCGTGATTTCATGGCGCGCCGTACCCATGATGCCCGTTGAAATCACGCTCTTGCCCGAGTGGTTTCCGTTCCATTTGTCGAAGGTGTCCTACTGGGCGCGGACCGTTATCGTGCCCTTGCTCGTGCTCAACGCGAAGCGGCCGAAGGCGCGCAATCCGAAGGGCGTGCGCATAGACGAGCTTTTTTTCGATGCCCCTGTCAACACCGGCATGGCCGCACGCGCGCCGCATCAGCATCAGGGCTGGTTCGTGTTGTTCCGCTGCGTGGATGCCGTGCTGCGCACCGTCGATCCGCTGTTCCCGCGTCATACACGCCAGCGCGCAATAGAAGCGGCCGTGCGTTTCGTCGATGAACGGCTCAACGGCGAGGATGGCCTCGGCGCGATTTTCCCCGCGATGGCCAACTCCGTGATGATGTACGACGTGCTGGGCTATCCCGAAGACCATCCGAACCGGGCGATTGCGCGCAAGTCGATCGAGAAGCTCTTGATCATCGATGAAGCGCCCGATGGCGAGGCGTACTGCCAGCCGTGTTTATCGCCCGTGTGGGACACGTCGCTTGTCGCGCACGCGTTGCTCGAAGCCGATACACCGAAGGCGCGGGCAGCGGTATCGCGTGGACTGGACTGGCTCGTGCCGTTGCAGATCCTCGATGTCCGCGGCGACTGGATCTCGCGCCGGCCGACTATCCGGCCCGGCGGCTGGGCGTTCCAGTTTGCGAACCCGCATTATCCGGACGTCGACGACACCGCCGTTGTCGCCATGGCAATGGATCGCGCCGACCGCGAAAACGGCACCGCGCTGTACGGCGAAGCGATTGCGCGCGGGCGGGAATGGGTCGTCGGCATGCAAAGCAGCGACGGCGGATGGGGCGCGTTCGAACCCGAAAACACGCAGTATTACCTCAACAACATCCCGTTCTCCGACCACGGCGCGTTGCTCGATCCGCCTACGGTGGATGTGTCGGGACGATGTCTATCGATGCTCGCGCAGCTTGGCGAGTTGCCCGCGACGAGCGAGCCGGCGAAGCGCTCGCTGGATTACATCCTGCGCGATCAGGAACGCGATGGAAGCTGGTACGGACGCTGGGGCCTGAACTATATCTACGGGACGTGGACCGCGTTGTGCGCGTTGAACGCGGCCGGATTGCCGCTAACCGATTCGCGGATGCAGCGCGCCGCGCAATGGCTCATCAGCATCCAGAACGCCGATGGCGGATGGGGCGAGGGCGGCGAGAGTTACAAGCTGGATTATCGCGGGTATGAAGCGGCGCCGAGCACGGCGTCGCAGACATCGTGGGCGTTGCTCGGGTTGATGGCGGCGGGGTTTGTCGGTCATCCGGCGGTGGCGAAGGGCGTCCAGTATCTGACGTCCACGCAGCGCGAGCACGGGCTTTGGGACGAAACAAGGTTCACGGCGACCGGCTTTCCGCGCGTGTTTTATCTGCGATACCACGGCTATAGAAAGTTCTTCCCGCTTTGGGCGCTGGCTCGTTACCGGAACATGCTGCGCGATGGCGCCACGCGCGTGACGGCGGCGATGTGAGTTTGCCCGTTATCGCAGTAACGGGGATGGCGTTTGAAGCGCGCATCGCGCGCGGGCCCGGCGTCGAGGCGGTGTTTGCGGCTCGGGCGGATTTGCTCGAGCGCGCATTGAGCGAGGCGTTGGCGCGGGGGTGTTCCGGTATCGTCAGTTTCGGGACGGCTGGTGGTCTTGCGCCGGAGCTGGAGCCGGGGACGGTGATCATTGCGAGCGCCGTGTCGGGGCCGCTTGGGGTTATCGATACGGATCCCGAATGGTCTGCGCGGATGTTTGCGGCTTTTGCCGGAACGCCGGTCGAGGCGAAGGCCGTTCGAGGGACGATGGCCGGCGTTGCGGCGCCGCTGGCAGGGGAGCAGGAGAAGCGCTCGCTTTATCGGTCGACAGGGGCGCTGGCGGTGGATATGGAATCGCATATCGCCGGGGCGATTGCCCAAGCGCGGGGGTTGCCGTTTGCCGTTTGCAGGGCGATTGTGGATCCGGCCTGGAGGAGCTTGCCGAAGGCCGCGACGGTCGGGCTGCGGGATGACGGGACCACTACGATCTTGCCGATTCTGCGGGAGCTTTTACGGGAGCCGAAGCAGCTTGGGGCTCTGTTGAGGATTGCGGGGGATGCCAGGGCGGCGAAGGGGTCGCTGGTGCAGGCGCGGCATGCGATGGGGAGGGCGGGGGTGTTGAAAGCGTAGCTCCGCCGTCCGCTACTTTCCCACCCGCGCAGCCGTTTCCCGACACACACTCAGCGCCAACTGCCGAAGCCATCGATGAACCGGATCGACTTCCAAACGTGGGTGCCACATCTGCGAGACCGTGATCTCCTCGGTCTTCACCGGCAGCTCGAAAGCATGAATGCTGGCGGATTCGGGCTGACCGTTCACAAGTGAAGCGGGCACGAGCGCAATCAGGTCAGAAGCGCGTGCCACGGCGAGCGCTGCAGGAAAGCTCGGAACCACCGCGACAATCGTCCGCTCCAGCCCTAAAGCAGCCAGCGCTTCATCCACCGGTCCGTTCGTGCGGCCGTGCCGAGAAGCAACCACATGGCCAAACGCCAAGTATCGTTCAGCCGTTACTTTGCGTTTTGTCGCGAGCGAATGTTCCTTCCTGACAACGCCAACAAAGCGGTCCCGAAACAAGGCCTGCACGCGGACTTCCGGTCCCATCGCGCCCAGAACGCCGATTTCAAGATCAGCGGACCCGTCCCGCAAATACGCTGCCGTCTTCTCGAGCTTGGGCGCAAAACGCAAACATACGCGCGGCGCAGCGGAACTCGCCGCAGCAATAAGCGACGCGCCGAAAGCTTCCACGAAACCATCGTTGGCGCGAATGGTGAAGGTTCGCTGCAACGTCGAAAAATCCGGTTCCATCGTCGATGGACGGAGCACGGCGCGCGCCTCATGAACCGCGTTCTGCGTGCGCTGACGCAGCGTCTCTGCATGGGGCGTCAACACCATCCCACGCCCCGCGCGCACCAATAACGGATCCCCGGTCGTCTCACGGAGCCGGGTCAGGGTCCGGCTCATTGCCGACGCGCTCAATCCCAGTCGACGCGCAGCCCCGGCCACGCTGCCATCGGCGAGCAGCACATCAAGTGCGACGAGTAGATTCAGATCAGGTTCTGCCATGCCTTGATCGTAGCATGGCGTTTGGTGCAGGTTATAAGTGCAATTGCTGCGTCTTCCGCCATGTCTGATGCATCGATATAGTCGCTGTGTGGTATCGACACACAGGGAGCTAACCATGCAAGACACATCTACACAGAAAACCGTCCTTTTGATCGGCGCATCGCGCGGCCTCGGATTCGCGATGGTCGAGGAATACCTCAAGCGCGGCCGGCGCGTGATCGCCACCGGCAGGGACGGCTCGACACAAAAGCTGCGCCAACTCTCAGACCGCGCTCAGGGCGCGCTTGAAGTCGAAACAGTCGATATCACCATTCCCGATCAGGTCGCCACGTTGCACGACCGTCTCGAAGGCCGGCGACTGGATGTGCTTTTCGTGAACGCGGGCGTCAAGAACGATGATCGCGAAACGATCGCCGATGTATCGACCGATGAATTCGTGCGTGTCATGGTGACGAACGCGTTGAGTCCGATGAGGGTTATCGAAGCGTTTCAGGACCTTGTGAATCCTGGCGGGACAATCGGCGTAATGTCGTCGGGGCAGGGGAGCGTGACGAACAATACGAACGGCAATTACGAGGTCTACCGGGGCAGCAAGGCGGCGCTCAACATGTTCATGCGCAGCTTTGCCGCGCGCCACAAAGACGACGCGAAAACCCTTCTGTTGATGGCGCCCGGATGGGTCAAGACGGACATGGGCGGGTCGGGCGCGCGTCTGACTATCGAAGAAAGCATTCCGAACCTGCTGAATACAATGGAGGCCTACGAAGGGCGCTCCGGATTGCATTACCTGGATTACCTGGGGCGGGTCGTTCCCTGGTGATCGTGGCGTAACCGGCTCGCAACAAACCGGTTACGCCACGTTCAACTCACCGGTCCGCCAGCTTCCCCGATATGGTCCTGACCAGCAACGCCCCGAGCACCAGGCACACGGCTACGAAGTACAGTCCCATCCGGTTATCGTGCGTGGTGACATTGAGCCAGCCCACCACATAAGGCGAGACAAACCCCGCCAGATTTCCCACGCAGTTGATCCCGGCAATCCCGACCGCCACCGACGTCCCCGCAAGAAACGACGATGGAATGCTCCAGAACAGCGACAGCGCCGACAAGATCCCGGCGGCTGCGACGCTGAGCCAGATCACGGCGAGCACGGGGTGATGCCCCACATAACCGCTCGCCGCGAACCCAACCGCGCCGATCACGGCAAGCACCGAAAAATGCATGCGGCGCGAGCGGAACCGGTCCGAACTCATGCCCGTCAGCACGATCGCCGGGATGGCGACAAGATAAGGAATCGCCGATAACCACCCGATGACGGAGACATCGGTAAGTCCGGAATCCTTGATGATCGACGGCAGCCAGAAACTGATCCCGTACAGCCCGATGATCTGGCAGAAGTAGACTGCGCAAAGCTTCCAGATATGTTTATCGGAGAGGATCGCACGCAGGTTGTGGTGCGTCGTTTTCTCGGCGTCCTCGCGATCGATCTCGCTGGTGACGAGGTTCTTTTCGGTA
>NZ_CAXTGZ010000251.1:0-8243 GCF_964243625.1 uncultured Caballeronia sp. | reverse complement strand
CTCATTGGCCACGCGCATGGCGGTGCGATAGTTCTCTGTATAAAGCACCGACGACAACCCGTACTGATGGTCGTTCGCCATCGCGAGGACTTCGTCGAGCGTGTCGTACGAGATCACCGGCAGCACCGGGCCGAAGATTTCTTCGCGCACGATTTCCATGTCGTGGCGGCAATCGAGCAACAGCGTAGGCGGGTAGAAATAGCCGGCGGTGTCGGGCAGCGTGCCGCCGGTCGCGACCGAAGCGCCTTCGGCCACGGCGCGCTGGACCATCGCGTGAATGTCTTGCTGGGCGGAGCGGCTCACCAGCGGTCCCATCTTCGATGCGTCCATCGACCGGTCGCCGAAACTCACGGCGCTCATCTTCGCGCGCAGCAATTCGACGAAGCGCTCGTGCACGCTTGCGTGGACATACACGCGTTCCATGGCGGTACACAACTGGCCGCAATGCGTGGTCTTCGATCCGACGATCGCGCTCGCTGCCGCTTCGAGGTCGGCATCCGGTTCGATGATCGCGGGCGCCTTCCCGCCGAGTTCCAGCGAAGGTTTCGCGATGTTCGCCTTGCAGTAGTCCAGCACGATGCGCCCGGCGTTCACGCTGCCGGTGAGCGTGATCATGCCGACGGCCGGATGCGTGCAGACCGTGGCGGCCGTCGCGTGATCCATTGCGAGCACGTTGAAAATGCCGGCCGGCAGTCCCGCCTGACGCGCGGCTTCGGCGATTTCGAAAGCGGACGTGGGCGTGTTGTTGCTCGGCCGTATCACGACCGTATTGCCCGTGATCAACGCCGGCGCGACTTTGCGCAAGAGCGTGTAGACCGGGTAGTTGAACGGGATCAGGCAGGCGACCACACCAATCGGCTCGCGATGCAGCACGAGGTTTTCGTTGGGCGTGTCGCTGGGGATGACTTCGCCTTCGATCCGGCGTGCCCATTCGGCGTGATAGCGGGTGATATCGGCGGCGTAGCGGGCTTCGTTTTCCGAATCCGCCACACTTTTGCCCGATTCCAGCGCGAGCGCCGCGCCGATTTGCGGCGCGCGCTGAACGATGGCATCGGCGAAACGGCGCAAATGCTCCCCGCGCTCGATGGAGCTCAACTTGCGCCACGTTTTCTGCGCCCGCGATGCGGCTTCCACGGCGGCGAGCGCGTCGTCCCGGGACGCGAGCGTGACGCGGGCGATGATCTCAGCGGTGGCGGGGTTGTCGACATCGGCAAACCGATCGGACGATGAGTCGATCAGGCGGCCGTCGATGAAATTACGGTAGGTGCGCATCGTGATAGCCCGGAAAGAAGCGCCGCAGCGGGTCCGCGACGTGAATGGCGCTAGTTTTAGCGGGCGCGACACTGGGCCACAAGCGATTAAATCTCGACCTGTCCATGCGTAAAACGCACACACGGCGGGGAGGTTTCCTGCTGCACCGGTTTCCCCGGCGAGCTACCATGCAGAATCCGCAAACACCGCCGAGGAGACGTGAACATGTCGCAACAATTTGACGCCATCGTGATCGGCACCGGACAAGGCGGCGCGCCGCTGGCCGTGAAGCTTGCAGAAAGCGGCAAGCGTACGGCGATCATCGAACGGTCGTTGTTCGGCGGGACGTGCGTGAATGTAGGGTGCACGCCGACCAAGACATTTGTGGCAAGCGCCCGTGCGGCGCATGTCGCGCGACATGCCGGAGATTATGGTGTGATCCTCGATGGCGGCGTTCGGGTGGATCTGGCGCGCGTCAAGGCGCGCAAGGACGAGGTCATCGGCGAATCGCGCGAAGGCGTGGAGAAGTGGTTGCGGGGGACATCGGGCGTGACGGTGTTCAACGGTCACGGGCGCTTTAGCGGGCCGCATTCCATCAGCGTGCAGGGCAACGACGGTCAGCAGCACGAACTCACGGCGGATTCGATTTTCATCAATACCGGCACGCGTGCGACCGTTCCGGAAATCGAAGGACTCGCGGAGATTTCATATCTGACCAATTCCACGATCCTGGAACTGACGACGTTGCCTGAACATCTGGCGATCGTGGGCGGGAGTTACATCGCGCTGGAATTCGCGCAGATGTTCGCGCGCTTCGGCAGCCGCGTGACGGTGCTTGTCAGGGGCGAGCGCGTGCTCGCGCGCGAGGACAAGGATTTCGCGGAACAGGTTCAGAAGGTTCTGGCGCGCGATGGCGTCGAGTTCCGCTTCAACACCCAGACGTCGAAGGTCGAGGCGGCGGGCGAGGGCGTGCGGATCTTCCTCACCGACGGGAAGAGCATCGATGCGTCGCGTCTAATGTTCGCCACGGGCCGCACGCCGAACACCGACGACCTCGGGCTCGAGCATGCGGGTATCGTGCCGGACAAACATGGCCTGATCAGTGTCGATGGTCAGCTTCGCACTAAAACGGAGGGCGTCTGGGCGCTCGGCGATGTCAACGGGCGCGGCGCGTTCACGCATACGTCGTACAACGACTACGAGATCATTGCGTCGAACGTGGTCGATGGCGAATTGCGCAGCGTCGATTCCCGCATCATGTGCTACGCGGTTTTTGTGGATCCGCCGTTTGCGCGAGTGGGCATGAGCGAAGCCGATGTCCGCAAGGACGGACGCGCCGCGCTGATCGCCACCATGCCGATGTCGCGCGTTGGCCGGGCCCGCGAGCGTGGCGAGACAGATGGCTTCATGAAGGTGCTGGTGGACGCGCAGACGAAGAAGATTCTCGGTGCGGCAATTCTGGGCATCGAGGGTGACGAAGCGATCCATACGTTCATCGACATCATGAATGCGGACGCGCCGTACACCACGCTGCAACGCGCGATGCATATTCATCCGACGGTGAGCGAGTTGGTTCCCACGCTGATGGGGATGTTGAAACCGCTGGAGTGATCAACTCCGGCGCCGCTTGATCCGCTCGGCGATCGCCGGGCTTTGAAGCGAGGCTTCGTAGGCGGTTCTATTTGTCAAAGCGGAAGGATCGCCTGCCGCGATGGCATTCAACTGGCGCTTCATCGAGCGCACCACGTTGGGTTCGCAGGCGCGCATTGCATCGATGTATTCCGCCGTGCGCGTGGTCAACTGGTCGGCCGCGACAAGATCCGTCAGGAAGCCGATACGCAGCATTTCCGGCGCATCGATTGCAATGCCGGTCAGAAACAGCCGTTTCGCCTGCGTAGCCCCGAGTTCGCGGACATACCGGCGCATGCCATCCGGGTAGTAATGCAAGCCGATACGCGCCGCCGGCATGAACATCCGCGATCCTTCAACGCCAATGCGTGTATCGCAGCACAACGCTAGATCCGTCGCGCCGCCATACACACTTCCGTTCAGCGCGCAGATTGTAGGCAGGGGACACGCTTCGAGTTCGTTGAGCAGGCTTTCGAACGAATCGTCGATGTTCCCTGCCGCGAGCGCCGACAGCGTGTAGCCGGAGCTGAAGGTTGCCGGTCCCGTGCCGGTCACCACCAGCGCGATTGAAGCCGCATCGCTCGAAGCATTGGCAATCGCTTCTCTCAAGCCCGCAATATCCGCGGGATCGATCCGGTTGTGCTGCGCTTCGCGCGTCAGCCGCACCGTGACCACGCCCTCATGCCGCGACCATGAAAAACCATCGGCTACGCTCGTTTCGGTCATGTTCGTTCACCCCGCAGGCGTGGCTTCCTTGTCCTTGCCGTTCTTTGCAGCTTCCTCGTTGGCGGCGGCATCGCGCGTTTCCGGCATTGCCAGCCAAACCAGCGCAACCGCCAGCGCGCCCGCTGCAGCAAGCCCGAAAAAGCTCGTGTTCACACCGAACTTGTCCGCGACAAACCCCGCGATCGCCGTGCTCAGCGTGGCGCCAATTCCCGCCGCCAGCCCGAAGAAGCCGATACACAGGTTATACCGGCCCTTGCCGCCGGCAACGTCGGCTGCGATCAGCGGCAGCATCACGCCGAACACCGCTGCGCTGATACCGTCGAGCATCTGCACCGGCACGAGCAGATACGGGCTGCTCGCGCTGCTGGCCGCGGCGAACAACAGCGCACGCAACGGTAACGCCGAGAAACCAAGGATCAGCACGGGCCGCCGTCCCCACGTCTGCGCCTGCCGCCCGACCCACGGCGACAACCCCGCCACGATGAATTGCGGCACGATGATGCACGCCGCAATCACCAGTTGAACGTTGTCGCCCATGTGCGCGGTCACTTCGCCGGCGGCAAGATTCAGCATCGCCGCATTCGACAAGTGGAACAGCACCACGCACGCCGCGAACGTCAGCAATCGCGGATCGCGCACCAAGTCGCGCAGGCTTTCGGGGCGTTCGCCGCTGGCTGAACTGAGTGCATCGGCGAGATTCGATCCTGCCTTCGCCGCCGCTTTTTTCATGCGTGGTACGACCGGCGGCATCTCGTGATGAATCATGTTCAGCGCGACCAACGCCGGCAATGCGAGCGCAGCCGTCAGGAAGAATACCGAGCGCAGCGACAGGTACTCCCCGAACACGCCCATCAACGCCGCGGTCAGCGCGCTGCCGATGGACGCCCATCGCGCATTGCGCCCGAGCCGCGTGCCTAGATCGGCGCGGGAGACGAGGGCGAGCGAGATCGCGGCCATCGCGGGAACGAGCATGCAGCTCGCGAACCCGTGCAGCACTTCGGCCGCGAAGACGGAGACGAACGTGGGACTCGCGCCGAGCAGCAGCGCACTGATGATGATCGCGATGATCGCAGCGGCAGCCGCGCCTTTCTTGTTGCGCAAGGCATCGACGAGCGCGCCGGCCGGTAACTGGCTTGCCATCGCGCTGATCGTGCCGACGCTCAGCATCAGCCCGATCTCGCCTTGCGTCCACTTGTTCGCGGCGAGATAGGAAGCGATGAACGGCCCAAAGCCGGTCTGCACATTCGCGACGAAAAAGTTCAGCCAGTCAAGCGCGCGCAGACTTCGTGCAGTAACCATATTTCAGATCGTCCTCATTGTTTCGAGGGCCGAGCGGCGGATGCAGCCGCGACCGGTCCAGAGGACGTTGAAGCGGGTACCGCAACCGCCGCCGATGCCGATGAGGGCTCCGACGCCGCCGGTTCGGCCGGCGGCACGACGGGAGAGATGATCTTGATCGGCTGGTCAGGCGAATAGGTCGGTGCGGCCTTGATCTGTGTATCGGTGAAATCCAGTTGCAATTGCAGCACCTTGTTGCGCGATACCACGTGCAGGTCCGGCCAGTTGGCCGCGACTTGCCGTTTGTCGCCGGCGAGGGAATCGGAAAGGTCGATGACGAGCGCCTGCGGTTGCGCCTGCGAATCGATCAATACGTCGACCACCCGGCCCATGCGCGCGCCGCTCTTTTGCGTGACGTTGGAATCGACGAGTTGGGCAAGGGTCGGCGGGACATCGGCGACAGAACCCGGTTTCGCCGGCGCTTCCGCCTTCGATTTACCGGTCGCCGGTTGCGGCATGACAAAGGTCACGGGCGCTTTCTTGTCCGCCGGGTTAAAGCGGAACGCGCTCCACGGGAACGTGACCTTGCGGTCGCCCACGCCGAGAAAACCCGACAGGTTGACGATCATGAGCTTCGGCTTGGCGGCGGCATCCACGTACATGTCGACCGCGCGGCCGACGATCTTGCCGTCGCGCTGGATCTCGCTGTCGAGGAGGCCGTGGATCTGCTCGCGCTGCATGATGCGCGTGGTCAGCAGCGGCGGCGGAGGCGCCGGCACCTTCTCTTCAACGGGAGGAGGCGGCGGAGGCGGCGCTTTCTTCGGCACGACAACGCGGCGCTTGGGCTTCGGACGCGGCGCCTTTTGCTCGGTCGGCGGTTGCGTGGCGACCGGTGTGGAGGCAGGCTCTTCTTCCGGTTCGACGGCTTCGGGCTCGCTCGCCGGCTGCGGCGTCGACAAATCGATGATCGGCGCCGCCGGCTGTGTCGGGAACAGGCTGCACCCGGACATGACCGAGACAAACGCCAGGCCGATAAGGATGGCAAGCATCCTGGCCATCGTGCGCCAGTGCCAGTCGTACGCTCGAAGCGGGAAGCCACCCCGCGGGAAGCCGCCACTCATCACAAGAGCTCCATGTTGCCGGATCGCCTTCAAAAGGGTCGTGCGCCGCCAATCAGAATGATCGATGGCGCGGGTTGATCGGTAAAACGCTGACTCGGAAAAGTCAGACGCCCGGCGGCCGCGACTTCGCTTCGGTTGCCTGGGCGAGACGCGCGACGGTGTCGGGGGCGCCCATTTTCGCGGCAGCGTCGCGTGCGGTAAAGCCGTTTGCGTCTTTTGCGTCCGGATTTGCGCCGTGCGCGATCAGGAACTCGACCATTTCCACACGATTGAACATGGCCGCGATCATCAGCGCCGTGCGGCCATCGGGCGATGCGCCTTCGACGTCCGCACCGTGTTCCAGCAATGCTTCGATGACCGGCTTGTAGCCCTTGAACGCCGCGCCCGCAATCGGTGTCTGGCCGTTGTCGTTGCGCAGGTTCGGATCGGCTTTGTGTTGCAGCAGCACACATACGGCGTCGGCATGGCCGTGATAGCTCGCGAGCATCACGAGGGTGTCGCCCTTGTCGTTGCGCATGTTCGGCGGCAGGCCTTTGTGCAGCAGCGCGTCGAGCATGGGGGCGTCGCCGCGGCGGGCGGTATCGAAGACTTCAGCCGCGAAGTTGATGAGTTCTTCGCTCATCGTTTCTTGATTCGGCTTCTGCTCGCCGGAAGGGGTATCGGTTGGCATTAAAGGCTCCATGGAGTGGGATGGACCAGGCGGGCGGGCACGATGCACTGGCCCGTGGCGGGTCGTTCCTCAGGGTTTCGGGTGCTGGTATTCGGTGCTGCATTCGGTCCTGCGCCTCAAGTGCGTCAGGATACACAGATTTGATCGAGGGCCGCACGAGGTAGCAGGATTCGGGCCTCGTGAGAGCGCGTGAGCCGAGGCGTATGGTTCTGAGTTGCTACGGATCTTTTCTTGACCCGCGCAAACCGCGCGCTTACGCTCGCCACCAATTCCTCTGGAGACGCATCTTTGAACGCCAGTCATTCCGACAATCCCGACCCCCTGCGCCGTATTGCACCGGCAGCCACGCGCAACCGCGACGTGATCCGCGATGTCCTCGTGCGTGTATTGCCGAAGAGCGGGATCGTTCTCGAAATCGCAAGCGGCACCGGACAGCACGCGGTCCACATCGCCGCCGCACTGCCGGAGCTCACCTGGCAGCCGAGCGACCCGGACGAAGCGTCGCGCGCCTCCATCAGCGCATGGCGAGCGCACGCCGCGCTCGCCAATCTGAACGCGCCCGTCGCACTCGACGTATGCAGCGCGCCGTGGCCCGTGCCGGATTCGCTCGCGGCGATCGTCTGCATCAACATGATCCATATCGCGCCGTGGGCGGCGGCCGAAGCGCTGTTCCGTGGCGCGGCCGAACGTCTGACGAACGACGGCGTGCTGTTCCTCTATGGAGCCTACAAACGCAACGGCGCGCACACGGCAGTATCGAACGAAGCTTTCGATGCCCAGCTTCGCGCCACCAACCCGGATTGGGGCGTGCGCAACATGGAGGACGTGTCGGAACTGGGCCGCCGCGCGGGATTGGTGATGGAAGAAGCCGTGCCCATGCCCGCCAACAATTTCAGCCTGGTGTTCAGGCGGGCGCGAATCTAGGTGGAACCATCGGGGGGAATCCGCAAAATTTTCTGCTCCGATGCCCGCCCCGCACGCCTTCGCCGAACTTTCAAGGGAGGGCGTTTGCGCCTCAAAGGGCCGCTCACGTGTAGACTGCGTTAGACCCGTTGGTTGCATCGACTCCCCAACACATTTTTTCGCCAATTTCGGCCACTATCGGGCCGATTTTTCGCCGATACCCTCAAGCGGAGGCATCGTACATGCATGTAGCGCTGCAGCAGGAAGCCGTCACGAGCGGCACGCCCGCCGAACAACCTCAAAAAACGCCGCGTGATCTGCGCCGTGTCGACATTCACCCCGATCACTGGTATCCCGTCGCGTGGTCGCGCGAAGTCAAGCGCGGCAAGGCGCATGGCGTGAAGTTCGCCGGCGACCCCGTCGTGCTGGTGCGCACCGAGAGCGACAAGGTGTTCGCGCTGGAAGACCGCTGCGCGCATCGGCAAGTGCCGTTGCATGCGGGCGTGGTCGACGGCGAGTCCATCCGCTGCTGTTACCACGGCTGGACTTACGACTGCTCGGGCAAGTGTATCGACGTGCCCTATCTCGGGCGCGAGCGTCTGCCCAACGGCGTGCGCTCGTACCCGTGCCGCGAAGAAGCCGGGCTGATCTTCATCTTCCCGGGC
>NZ_CAXTGZ010000250.1:0-8261 GCF_964243625.1 uncultured Caballeronia sp. | reverse complement strand
ATGTGCGATCGCGTGGCCGTGACGAAGGTCGATTCGTGGATCGACATGAGCGTGCTGGAAGGCGCACTACGCGATGATCTCGATGAAAAAGCGCCGCGTGCGATTGCAGTGCTGGATCCGCTGAAGCTGATCATCGACAACTTTCCGGAAGGCACGAGCGAGGCGTGCAGCGCGCCCGTGCATCCGCATCATCCGGACCGCGGTGTTCGCGAGTTTCCGTTTTCGCGGGAATTGTGGATCGAGCGTGAAGACTTTCAGGAAGAGCCCAAGAAGGGATATTTCCGTTTGTTCCCGGGCAACAAGGTGCGGCTGAAGTACGGCTTCGTGGTCGAATGCACCGGCGCGGACAAGGACGAAAACGGCAATATCACGGCCGTGCACTGCAATTATTTCCCCGACAGCAAATCGGGCACCGAAGGCGCGAACGGCTACAAGGTCAAGGGAACGATTCATTGGGTCAGCGCGAAAGACGCGTATGAAGCCGAAGTTCGGCTCTACGATCGTCTCTTCAAGGAGCCACAACCTGGCGCCGGCGGCGCCGAATTCCTCGATGCATTGAATCCGGATTCAAAGCGTGTGGTTCGCGCGTATCTCGAACCATCGGCGCGCAACGCCAATGCGGAAGACCGGTATCAGTTCGAACGTCATGGCTATTTCGTGGCCGATCGGGTGGATTCGAAGCCGGGCGTGCCGGTGTTCAATCGTATCGTCAGCTTGCGCGATAGCTGGGGCAAACCGGCTTGAAGCCGGCGGGGCGTCTGCCGGTGTCCCTGGCTAGCAGTTGGATGCGCGCGTCTACGCGGCCGTCCGCTCGCGCAACGTGCGCAGCGGGCGCGCTGGCGCTGCTGCTGGCGGCGCAGACTGTCTGCGCGAGCACGGCGGAACAACCTCAAATCTCGCCCACGTTGCGCAAGATCGCCGAGAACAACAGCATTGTTCTTGGCGTGCGCGAATCGTCGGTGCCGTTCTCGTATCTGGATGCGAAGCAGCAGCCTATTGGCTATTCCCAAAGCATCGCGCTCAAAATAGTCGATGAAGTCCGGCGCCGCTTGCAAAAGCCCCATCTCGCCGTGAGCACGGTGGTGGTGACATCGACCAACCGCCTGTCTTACGTGGTCAACCATCAGATCGACCTGGAGTGCGGTTCGACCGCCCATATCCGGGACCGCGAACAACTGGTTGCATTTACCAACAGCTTCTTCGACTACGGCATCCGGATGGTGGTGAAGCGCAAGTCCGGCATCCGGAATTACAGCGACCTCGCCGGAAAAACGGTATCGACGACCGCAGGCACGTCCGACGAGCAACTGATCCGGGAATTGTCGATGAACCAGAAGCTCGACTTGCGGATCATCGCCGCCCGCGATCACGCGGAAGCGTTCGAGGCGGTCAAGACCGGCCGCGCCGTTGCCTTCGTCATGGACGATCCGCTGCTGTATGGAAAGATCGCGCAGGAAGGCGCCGCGCAGCGCGACTATGTGGTCACAGGCGACCCGCTTGCGCATGAAGCGTATGCGTGCGTCATGCGCAAGGGCGACCCGGTCTTCAAGAAACTGGCCGATGACGTCATTGCCGGCATGCAACGTTCAGGTGAAGCGGAGACGTTGTACGACACGTGGTTCATGCAACCCATTCCGCCCGACAACATCAATCTGCGTTTTCCGCTCTCGCCCGAGATGAGAGCGCTGTTTGCGAATCCGAACGACCGGCCATCGGACAATTGAACGGCTGCATCAGCCCATCAGGCTCGACCCGTCAGTCCAGCGTTTGATGCAGTTCGGCAAGCGACAGCGTGGTCTGGAATAGCCGCGCGAGACTGCGGCTTGCATACTGGTCGACGTCGGCCAGCGACACCCACCGGTAGGCATCCATTTCGGGGATCATCGTGCCGTCGCGCCGCCGGGGAAAGTACGATTCGCAAACGCACTCCTCGATCTTCACTTCGTCCTGGCTGACGCGCACGGCGAACAAATGCAAATCCTTGTCCCGCCGATACACAAAGCGCCCCAGATCCTTCAGCCGCTCCGCCGGCAAGACGATGCCCGTCTCTTCCACGAGCTCGCGCAACGCCGCTTCGACAGGCTCTTCGCCTTCTTCGCCCTGACCTTTGGGAATGTCCCAATGCGACGTCTCGGTCGCGTGACAGAGCAACACGTCGCCTTGCGTGTTGAGTATCACGACGCCGCACGAAACCGTCCGCTCAGCCATTGATCGATCTGCTGCTTCGAGCTACGAAAGGGTGTTCGCCGCGAAGCTTCAATTGGAGACTGCTCACTGCTTGAGCAGCGCCCATTTGCCGCCTTCGGTCTTGCAGACGGTCGGCGCCCAGGTCTGCGTCTGGCCCTTGGCATGCGCGACCATGGTCAGCTTCCGGCACGTCCTGTCGCCTTTCTTGTCCGTGTCCGACGGCGTGATCGTGCCAGTGACTGCTACCGGATTGCCGGCGCCTTCGTTGTTCCAGTCGAGCGACTCGCCGTCCTGCTTGGTATCCAGCGCGGTGTGTGCGGACTTGTTGAGTATCTGCAGATCACGCTGCTTCATGTACGTGATGGGCGTGTTGTTCAGGAACCCGAGATTAGCCGCTTGAGCTGCGCCGCTGGCCAGCAGCACGCAGCCCGCGACCAGTGACAACGTGATTTGCGTAGAGACGCGTTTGAGCCCGTGAGTCGGCTGTGACATGGAAATGTTCTCCCTCGTTGATATTGATTGATTTTCTGCGTGGATCGCCATTCGGAATGCTGTGACAGACTGGCGAGCAAGAATCGTGTGGGTCGAGGATAGCATGAGGCCACACGTGTTCCGCAAGCGTAGAAGCTCGGCCGAATGGCCATCGCGAGTATGTTTCAGAGAAATGCAGAACTATCTCGGACGTGTCCGATAGAGACCGGCGCAGAGCAAACCTAACATCAGTGAATCGCCGATTCTGCTTCCCCGCCCGCTCATGGAAACCCATCTCACGCCGACGTTTTACGGATGCCTGTGTATCGGGGTGATTGCGTGTGCGCTCATCATGCCGCAGGGCCTGGCAGCGGTGGACCGGCTGCTTGCAGGACAATCCGAGCGGTTTGATCTGGACAACTGGGGAGACGGAAATCGGTACGTGGACGAGATACAGCCGGCCATCTGGCCACGCGTCGTTACCGCCATAGGCGGCGCGCTGTTGTTCGCGGCGCTGCTTACGCTGATGTTTTTGTGCCAGCAACTTGCGCCGTGATGACGCAGACAAGCACAAACAAGCGCGGATTCCTGAAGTGATCGTGGTACGGCAGGAGGGACTCGAACCCCCGCCCCTCGGCTTAGAAGGCCGATGCTCTATCCAGCTGAGCTACTGCCGCATTGCAGACGATCCAGGATTTTACCTCATCGAATGCACAAGGAGCCCCATTCGGGGGCTCCTCACGTCATTCGCGTGGTATCAGACCGGTTGCGGATGCAGCATGAACCAGCCGAGACAGAACGCGCCCGCTATCAGGCAATACACGCCGAATGCCGCGAGCCGCCCTTTTCCTTCGAAATAACGCATCAGGAAACGCACGCTCAGATATGCGGCGATGCCCGTCAGCACGCCGCCGAGGATGGCATCGGCGAGTTGATCGGGCGCATGGAAGAGCTTGGGCAGTTCGAGTACGCCGGCCGCGAAGATGATCGGCGTGCCGAGCAGAAACGAAAACTCGGCGGCTTTCTCGGCGCTCAATCCTGCGCCCACGCCCGCGATGATCGTCAGGCCGCTGCGCGAGAAGCCGGGAATCAGAGCGCCGATCTGCGCCAGGCCGACCAGGAACGCCTGCTTGAACGTGAGGTCTTCTGGCGCGCGGGCGGAGCGGGAACGCGTCAACCGGTCACCTACCCACAGCAATACGCCGTTGACCATGAGTGCGACCGCGACGATCCGCAGGTCGTGGAAAAGCGCCTCGAGCCGCTTCTCGAGCAACAAGCCGACAATACCCGTCGGAATCGTGCCGATGATCAGCGCCCACATCATGTGGCCATCGGCATTCTTGCGGCCACGCAAGGACCCCACAAACCCGATCACCAGCGCCACCCAGCGCTTGCGGAAATACCACAGCAACGCGAGCGCGGTGCCAAGGTGAAGCGCGACAAGAAACGGCAGCAGCTGTGGCGCATGTTTGTCGATATGCATGCCGATCAAACCAGGCACGAGAAGGGTATGGCCAAGACTGCTGACCGGAAACAACTCGGTCACGCCCTGCAGCACGCTCAGGAAAATCAGAAACCACAAAGTCACGCGTCAGTCCTCTTTCGTTGTTGGCGATAAACCAGCGACAAGTCGCATGGTTTCGGCGGTGCGGCATACGGCACGCAAAACGCGCCGATTATGCCGGTCGCCAAAAGCAGCGCCAAGCGTTTGCGTGCGAGATCGCGCAATCGAAAGCTGATTGTTAGATATATGAATTCAAAAAGAAAAACAAAAAGGGCTCGTCGAAGACGAGCCCTTTTCAAACATGCCGATCAGCTAACGTGGCGTTTAGAGCTTGTATAAGAACAAAGCCGTCCCTGCGCCAAACGTACCAAAGATAAAAACTCCGAACATCATAGCCAGATCCATATCACCCTCGCCTTTCGTAGGATCATCTTGAACGATTGGATCGCCAAGGCCGCAAAATGTTTCACCCGCGTTACATCGTGCTTGCATTATCGGGCCAATGAAACCAGGTGTGTCAGTCGCAGTTTCCCCAAAAGGGTTTCCCCGTAGAATTGAGCGCGATGCATCGAACAGCCCGACCATTTACGCCAAGGAGACCACCCATATGTCATCACTACCCGAGATCCTGGAAATCAAACGCGATGACGCCGCCCTCGAAATTGCCCCCCACGCCGGCGCGCGCCTGATGACCTGGCGCGTCGGCGGCGAACCGGTCATCTTCTGGCCCGCCGCGCCTGACTGGTCCAACTTCGTCAAGATTCGCGGCGGCAATCCGCTGCTGTTCCCGTTTCTCGGCCGCCATTTCGTCGATGGCGAAATTGGCAAGTGGCGCGACCCGGACGGCGTCGTGCACGACCTCCCCATGCATGGCTTCGCGCGCAACCTGCCGTTCGAGCACAGGGTGGACGCGGACGGTCACGGTGTACGCATGACGCTCGTCGACAACGATTTCACGCGTCAGGGTTATCCGTTTGCTTTCCGTTTCGAGGCGGCGTACCGGCTCGTGGATGGCGTCACGCTCGATGTGGAATTGACGACCTCGAATCCGGGCGAAGTGCCACTGCCCTATTATTCCGGCCACCATTTCTACTTCGCGCTGCCGCACGATCAACGCGGCATCAGCAGCATCGAACTGCCGCGTACGGAAACGCGCCGGCAACTTGATGACGGCTCGATAAGCGAAGCGGAAGCCGGCAAGGCGCTCTATTCCATCGATGACCCGAGCATCCTCGACCGTTTTCATTGTTTCAACGGCCCGTCCGATCAACCCGTGCGGCTGGTTACGCCCGGTCTGAAACGCGCGGTGAACTTCGATCTGCAACGGCCTGACTCGGTGCCCTGGTATGCGGTCACGACCTGGACCGAAGCACCGGCGTCGGATTTTTATTGCGTCGAGCCATGGGTCGGTCTGCCCGATGCCATTCACAACGGTCACGGATTGCGTTGGCTTGCGCCCGGGAAAACGGAAACGGCGGCACTCAGGCTGACCATTTCACCGGCGTCGTAAGGGGAAGATGAGCGCCGCGCGTACCTGGGAGCGCGCAGGCTTCTGAGTGCCACGGCACGGGGACGTTAAAATCATACCTTTCGACGTTACGCGTTGTTGTTCGTCCGCCGTGGCTCTCCGGGTTGTGCGGCGCTTTGCGAGGTTCTGAGTTTGGTACAAATAATTCGACGGCTGACCTGCGCGACCTTGGTCGCAGTGCTCGCCGCGTGTGGCTCCGCACCTGTGGGACCGGGGTTTTATCGTGTGGAACGGGGCGATACGGTGTCCAAGATCGCCCGTGCGAACAGGACAACAGCGCAAAATATCGCGCGCTGGAACAACCTTGCCGACCCGAACGCGATTGAAGTCGACCAGGTGCTGCGTGTGGCGCCCCCGACGGGGACGGCCCTTGCATCGGCGCCTTCATCGACCGCGCCGGCCCGTACAGGCGGCACGAGTTCTGCGGATACCGCTCCCGCTGTCTCCGGCGGCGCGATCCGGCCCGCCACCAGCATTTCGCTGATCTGGCCGGTCCAAGGCGACGTCATCCGCGGTTTCGACGGCAAGAGTTCGAAAGGTATCGATATTGGCGGCACACCCGGCACGCAGATCGTCGCGGCAGCGGCCGGCTCGGTGGTGTATGCGGGAAACGGCTTGCGCGGTTACGGCAACCTGTTGATCGTGAAGCACAACGCCGATTACCTCACCGCTTACGCGCATAATCGCGCGCTGCTCGTGAAGGAAGGCCAGAGCGTCGCGCAAGGCCAGCCCATCGCGGAAATGGGCGACAGCGACACAAACCGCGTGATGCTGCACTTCGAATTGCGCTACAAGGGCAGTTCGATCGATCCGTCGCGCTACTTGCCACCTCGATGAATGCACCGGCGCACAAACGCGTTCAGCCACGTTCAATCAGTTACAGGGAAGATTCGATGAAAGACAACGTCCGCGCCCCGGCGCCTGGAAAACTGGCCATGATGGCTGCCGTGCTGGTCGCTGCAGCAGCGCTGGCGGGTTGCGCAAACACGGCGAAACGGACTTATTTGCCAACCGGCGATACCGGTTTTGCGATCAACTGCAGCGGCGGCGATGCCAGCACAAGCTGGGCCGAATGCTACAAGAAGGCCGGAGAGATCTGCGGGTCGTATGGTTACGACGTGGTGTCGAAGGACGTGGACAACGGAGCGACATCGGGCGGATCGGTCGCCGGAATCTTCGGCGCGAACGTCAAGAACCGGTCGATGGTGATTCGCTGCAAGCAATAGGACTCGTACGGCTCGCAGCCGCATGATGCTTCACGGCGGCGCCGAGTCGCCTGCTTCGTTCCCGCACGTCTGGAACATGCAGCGAGCAGGCGAGCCGTGCTCCGCGCCACCGCCCCGACAACGGATCGATGTGCAACGCGAACACCAGCAAAGAAGCCATTGCCAGCGGGCAAACAGCAAGAAAGATCCACAGCGCGGTCATGTTCGAGATCAATTTCAACTGGAGAGATATTCGATAATACCGTTGCAGCAAGAATTTCGCATGACGCACGGCTATCCCGAATATTCGATCGTAACAATTACGTGACGCGGCCTTGGTTGCCGTGGCTTGCTTCTTCTTGGGATCGCACCGTCACACATCGGGTTACGCGTTGAAACAAGTGATCACAATCCAGCAGATTGTTGCGACCTAGAATGACTACAGCCCGCGCCTCTCTGCGCGAACAGGTACCGCGGGTCAGAAACGCCGATGTGCCCGCATCGGCGTTTCGCCTTTCTCTGCCCACGTCGTCTAGCGGCAAACAAAAGGCCGTTCCAACTCACGTCGGACCGGCCTTTTACCTCACTCAACGCTGACTCAATGCGACGCGTGATCGTGGTCATGCTTGTGAGCGCTCGGGTCCTCAGCCGCCTGGCATGCCGGGCAAATGCCCTTGAGTTCGATATCGTCACCCGCCAGTTTGTATCCGCTTGCCTCGACCTGCGATAACAAGCTCTGGCGCAACTGCTTTTGCTGCTGCAATTCGGTCACCCGCCCACATTGCTGGCAAACCACCAGCACGCCATGCTGGCAATGCGTCAGGTCGTGGCAGACCGTGAACGCGTTGATTGATTCGATCCGATGAATCAGTCCCGCCGACAGCAGGAAATCCAGCGCCCGATAAACCGTCGGCGGCGATGCGTTGGGATGCATCGCGCGCATTTCGTCGAGCAGCGTGTAGGCCTTCGTTGCACGTCCGGACGTGAGCAGCAGCTCCAGCACTGTGCGGCGGATGGGCGTGAGCTTTTGACCGCGTTCGCGACAGTAGTCGTCGGCCATGGTGACCGCAGCCTGAAGCGCGTCGGCAGACGAGTGGTCGTGGGACTGGGCGGCGTTGGCGGGCGTGTTCATGGACAAATTATACGCTGCTGCCACGTTCGGACAGGCGACAGGCTCGCGGCATGCAGGCGATCATTGCGGCTGCGCGGAGGGGGCTGCCCTGGCCGGCGCGATGGTCATGTCGGGCGGTGTGGTATCGGTTGGAACGCCCTTGTAGTCGGGCGGGTCCTGAGGTATTACGCGATGCGGCGTTGAATCGGCACATGCCGAGAGAATCAGGGAGCAGGCAAACAGAACGGCGAAGCG
>NZ_CAXTGZ010000249.1:0-8268 GCF_964243625.1 uncultured Caballeronia sp. | reverse complement strand
TGCGCCCGAACCGCCGTATCCAGCGCCCGACGATGCACTGCGCGCCTGGATGCTCACGGGGTACAGCGAATGCATCGATAGTTTTTTCGCGTTCGGTTTGTTCGAAGCCGCGAAGCAGACGGGCTATTTTCCCGAAGAACTGGTTGAAACGTTCGAGCCGGTGATTCAGGAAGAGGCGCGCCATATCCTGTTTTTCGCGAACTGGGTTGCGTGGTATCGGCGGAATCTGCCCTGGTACAAACGGCCGTGGTTTCTCATGAAGACCGCGAGCGTCTGGGTATCGCTGATTCGAGACCGGATATCGCTGGCCAAAGGGTTCGACACCGGTGGCGCCGCGCAGGACATGAATTTCCCGGCGAACGTCGGGGATTCGGTGGGCGGGGGGATATCGGCGAAGGCGCTGATCGAGTTATGTCTGACCGAGAACGAGCGCCGGATGGGCGGCTACGATACGCGTCTGCTTCGTCCAACGACAGTGCCCTGGTTAGCCGGAATCGCTCGCCGGTTCATAAAGTAGTGAATCTAAACGCAACTAACGGTCTGTCCCGCCTGCGCCCATGGACCCGGCCGGTGCCCGCTATTTTGCGAGCCGCGACGCCTCGAACCGGCGCGACGCCTCTTCCACGTCCTGTCTGAACTGCGCAAGCGCAGTCAGGTTTGCAGCAGGTGGCTGCAGCGCGGTCCAGAGCACATCGACGAGTTCGGTTGCCGTCGTGTCGATCTGAGCCTGGCTCAGATGCCGCTTCGCGAGCGTCGCGTCCCACAGGACATGCTCCATTGGCCCGAAAACCAGCGACCGGAGCAAGCGTAGCGGCAGATCCGCGCGCACCTGGCCTATGCTCTGCCCGTGCGACAAAACGTTCATCAGCGGCGCGGTGTATCGGCGTTGCAAGTCCGTGAGCGTGTCGCTCAGGTCGTGATGTTTCGTGCGACCCTCCGATAAAACCAGCGCACACAATCCCGTACCGTTCACCAGCATCAGTCGCAAATGCGTCTTCACGATGAACGCAAACTGCTGCCGCACGCTGCCATCGCGGGGAAGGCCGGATTCGAAGGCATCGATGATCTCGTCGTACCAATCCGCAATCACCCGCGCGCACAATTCCCGCTTGCCGCTGAAATAACTGAACACGGTCGCCTCCGAAATCCCGGCGCGCTGGGCGATTTCGGCGCTGGTGGCCGCGTCGTAGCCTTTTTCGGCGAAGACATCTCGGCCGGCCTGAAGAATGTCCTTCACGCGTTGCTGCGACTTGACGCCTGCAGGCGTGCGGCGATTTCCGGTGACGGGCGATGAGGACATGGCTTTGAGGTTGGGTTCGACAAATGTGAGCGTAGCTCAAATCCCTATTGACGGAAAGTGGGGTTCGGCATGAAACTGCCGAATATCAAGCAAATCGGTGTGTGTGAGTATCACTCACTGCTCCGATAGAGCCCCGCCGATACCCCGAAGGAGGAGACCCGCATGAACGACGTACCCGGTCTGAATTTCGCCCTGGGCGAAGACATCGACATGTTGCGCGATTCGCTCGCCAATTTCGCCGCAAAAGAGATTGCGCCGCGCGCCGCTGAAATCGATAAAACCGATCAGTTTCCCATGGACCTCTGGAAGAAATTCGGCGATCTGGGCGTGCTCGGCATGACCGTCTCGGAGGAGTACGGCGGCGCGAACATGGGTTACACCGCGCACATGGTCGCCATGGAGGAGATCTCGCGGGCGTCGGCGTCGGTGGGATTGTCGTATGGCGCGCATTCGAACTTGTGCGTGAACCAGATTCATCGCAACGGCACGGAAGCGCAGAAGCGCAAGTATCTGCCGGGGTTGATATCGGGCGAACACATCGGCGCGTTGGCAATGAGCGAGCCGAACGCCGGATCGGACGTGGTCAGCATGAAACTTCGCGCCGATGAAAAGGGCGATCATTACGTGCTCAACGGCACGAAGATGTGGATTACCAACGGTCCCGATTGCGACACGCTGGTCGTGTACGCGAAGACCGATATCGAGGCGGGTGCGAAGGGGATTACCGCGTTCATCGTCGAGAAGGGTATGAAGGGTTTTTCGGTCGCGCAGAAACTCGACAAGCTCGGCATGCGTGGTTCGCATACCGGCGAACTCGTGTTCGAGAACGTAGAAGTGCCGAAGGAGAATGTGCTCGGCCAGTTGAACGGCGGTGTGAAAGTGCTCATGAGCGGCCTTGATTACGAACGCGCGGTGTTGGCCGGCGGCCCGACGGGCATCATGGTCGCGTGCATGGACGCGGTCGTGCCGTACATCCACGATCGCAAACAGTTTGGCCAGGCGATCGGCGAGTTTCAATTGATTCAAGGCAAGGTCGCTGATCTCTACACGACGCTGCAAGCCTGCCGCGCGTATCTCTATGCAGTGGGCCGTCAGCTCGATACGCTCGGCGCGGGACACGGCCGCCAGGTGCGCAAGGACTGCGCGGGCGTGATCCTCTACACCGCAGAGAAAGCGACGTGGATGGCCGGCGAAGCCATCCAGATTCTCGGCGGCAATGGTTATATCAACGAATACCCGGTTGGCCGTTTGTGGCGCGACGCGAAGCTCTATGAAATCGGCGCGGGCACGAGCGAGATCCGCCGCATGTTGATCGGGCGCGAATTGTTCGCCGAAACGGCTTGAGGGCATAGACACTCATGCCGATCATCGAATCGAAACTGAATCCCCGTAGCGACGAATTTCGCGCGAACACGGCGGCGCTCGAAGCCCTGGTGGCGGATCTGAAAGAGAAGGTCGCGAAGATTGCGTTGGGCGGCGGGCAAGCCGCACGCGACAAACATCTGTCGCGCGGCAAGCTCTTGCCGCGGGATCGCATCGGGCAACTGCTCGATCCGGGCACGCCGTTTCTCGAGTTCTCGCAGCTTGCCGCATTCGGCATGTATAACGACGACGCGCCCGGAGCGGGAGTGATCACGGGCATCGGCAGGATTGCAGGACAGGAATGCGTGATCGTCTGCAACGATGCCACCGTGAAGGGCGGGACTTATTATCCCGTGACGGTCAAGAAGCATCTTCGTGCGCAGGAGATCGCGGAAGAGAACCACTTGCCATGTGTGTATCTCGTGGATTCGGGCGGCGCGAACCTGCCGAACCAGGACGATGTCTTCCCCGATCGCGATCACTTCGGCCGCATCTTCTACAATCAGGCGAACATGTCGGCGAAGGGCATTTCGCAGATCGCCGTGGTGATGGGTTCGTGCACGGCAGGTGGCGCATATGTACCGGCAATGAGCGACGAATCGATCATCGTGAAGAACCAGGGCACGATTTTCCTGGGCGGTCCGCCACTCGTGAAAGCCGCGACCGGCGAAGAAGTCAGCGCTGAAGATCTCGGCGGCGGCGACGTGCACACGCGCCTCTCGGGCGTGGTCGATCATCTTGCGCAAAACGATGCGCATGCATTGGGGATAGCGCGCAGCATTGTCGGCAACCTGAATCGTGTGAAGCCAACGCCCTTGGTGCTCAAGGAATCGCTGCCGCCGCGTCATGATCCGCACAGCATCTACGGCGTGATTCCGGCGGATACCCGCAAGCCGTTCGATATCCGCGAAGTGATCGCACGCATTGTCGATGACTCCGCCTTTGACGAATTCAAGGCGCGCTACGGCACAACGCTCGTTTGCGGATTCGCGCATGTCTGGGGACATCCGGTTGGCATCATCGCGAACAACGGCATCCTGTTTTCAGAATCGGCGTTGAAGGGCGCACATTTCATCGAGCTGTGCTGCCAGCGGAAGATTCCGTTAGTGTTCCTGCAGAACATCACGGGTTTCATGGTCGGACGCAAGTACGAGAACGAAGGCATCGCACGTAACGGCGCGAAGATGGTGACCGCTGTTGCGACGGCGAAAGTGCCCAAGTTTACGGTGATCATCGGCGGATCGTTTGGCGCAGGAAACTACGGCATGTGCGGGCGTGCATATTCTCCCCGTTTCCTCTGGATGTGGCCGAACGCGCGCATCTCGGTGATGGGCGGCGAACAGGCCGCTTCAGTGCTGGCAACCGTGCGTCGCGATGGGATCGAAGGGAAAGGTGGTTCGTGGTCGAAGGAAGAAGAGGAAGCGTTCAAGTCGCCTATCCGCGAGCAATACGAGGTGCAGGGGCATCCGTATTACGCGAGCGCGCGGCTGTGGGACGACGGCGTGATCGACCCCGCGCAGACCCGCGACGTGCTTGGGCTGGGACTGGCGGCGTCAATGAATGCGCCTATCGAGGACACGCGTTTTGGCGTGTTCCGGATGTGATCACTTCTTCCCGGGCTTCGTCATGTTCAACAAAATACTGATTGCGAATCGCGGCGAGATCGCGTGCCGCGTGGCCGCGACTTGCAAACGCCTGGGCGTGGGCAGCGTGGCAGTTTACTCCGATGCCGATGCACAATCGAAGCACGTCGCCGTCTGCGATGAAGCGGTGCATGCGGGCGGTGCGGCGGCGTCTGAAAGTTATCTGCGGATCGACAAGATCATCGATGCTGCGCTGAAAACCGGCGCGCAAGCCGTGCATCCGGGATATGGTTTTCTATCGGAGAACGAAGAATTTGCGCGGGCTTGCGAGAAGGCGGGACTCGTGTTTATCGGGCCGCCGGTCGAAGCGATTTCCGCGATGGGATCGAAGGCGGCGGCCAAGGAGCTGATGCAATCAGCTTCGGTGCCGCTCGTGCCGGGTTATCACGGCGACAGCCAGGATGCGGCGCTGTTGCAGAAGGAAGCCGATGGCATCGGTTATCCGGTGCTGCTTAAAGCAAGCGCGGGTGGCGGCGGAAAAGGCATGCGCGTCGTCGAGCAGAGCGCGGACTTCGCGTCAGCGCTGTTGTCGTGCAAACGTGAAGCCTCAAGCAGCTTTGGCAATGATCGCGTGCTGATCGAAAAATACCTGCAGCGCCCGCGCCATGTGGAAGTGCAGGTGTTCGCCGACCAGCATGGCAATGCCGTGTATCTCTTCGATCGCGATTGCTCGGTGCAGCGCCGTCACCAGAAGGTGCTCGAAGAGGCGCCGGCTCCGGGCCTTTCAGCCGAAGTACGCAAGGCGATGGGCGAAGCCGCAGTCGCCGCCGCACGTGCCGTGAATTACGTCGGCGCGGGTACGGTCGAATTCATCATGACCGGCGACGGCCAGTTCTACTTCATGGAAATGAACACGCGGCTTCAGGTCGAACATCCCGTGACCGAAATGGTCACCGGTCTCGATCTCGTCGAGTGGCAACTGCGCGTGGCGAGCGGCGAACCGTTGCCGCTGTTGCAGGATCAACTCAAGGTGAGCGGCCACGCGATCGAGGCGCGAATTTATGCCGAAAATCCTTCGCGCGGATTTTTGCCATCGACTGGAACGCTGAAGCATTTACGCTTGCCCGAAGCGGTCGAGTTTCAGTTCAACGGGAACGTGCGCATTGATAGCGGCGTGCGCGAGGGCGATACCATCACGCCGTTCTATGACCCGATGATCGCCAAGCTGATCGTGCACGGTCACGATCGTGACGATGCGTTGCTGCGCATGGCGCTTGCGTTGAAACAATGCGAGGTCGTGGGTCCATCGACGAATATCGAGTTCCTGCATCGGATCGTCGTAAGCGAACCGTTCGCGTCGGGCGACCTGGATACGGGCCTGATCGAGCGTCATCACGACACATTGTTTGCGCCATCGACCGTATCCAAGACACACACGCTCGCGCTTGCTTGCGCTGCGCTACTTACGCGCGAAGGTGGAGAAGTGCGTGGCGCGTCGCCGTGGGACGCGTTATCGCACTGGCGCATGAGCGGCGGTTACACGCAAGCGCTGAACTGGCGCCTCGCCGATTCCGACGATGAAATCGTGGCCGTCTTTACGCGCGGTTCAACATCGGGCCGGGCGGACAACAAGCAGCTCGAGCTGCCCGGCGAGACGCTTGCATTCGACTGGTCGCACGGCGATGAGCCGCATTCATTCGTGGTGCTGATCGGGGACACACGGATCAAGGGGCGCGTCTTCGTAGACGGCGATGTGTTCCATGTGTTCTACGCGGGGGTATCGCTGGCGTTTGAATGGCAGAATCTGCTTGCCCACGCCGCTGATGCCGAACATGGCGAAGGCCGCCTGACCGCGCCGATGCCGGGCAAGGTGATCGCTGTGCTGGTGGAGGCCGGCGCCGTGGTGGAGAAGGGGGCGCCCTTGCTGGTGATGGAAGCCATGAAGATGGAGCACACGATCGTCGCGCCCGCGAGCGGCACCGTTGGCGAGATTCTGTTCGGTGTCGGCGATCAGGTCACCGATGGCGCACAGCTCCTGATGATGGATGTGCAGGCCGTCAAATAAGCTTCACACAACGGCGCTCGACGGCGCGCGTCATTTCTTTTTGACGCGTCCCAGCAGCGTTTCTTCGGTCTCGGTCCTGACCAGGATCTCAACTCGCCGGTTCAGCGCACGCCCTTCGGGCGTGGCGTTGGACGCGATCGGCTCCGAAAATGCAATGCCGCGGGTCTTGATGCGCGCAGCGGGAACGCCGCGTGCGACTAGCGCATCGGCGACCGCGTTCGCGCGTGCCGTCGACAAGGTCTGGTTGTAGTCGAGCGGCCCTACGTTGTCGGTGTGTCCTTCGACCATGATGGGTCGTGTGCTGCGCTTCAGCAGCACCGCCGCGCGGTCTAGTACGACGATGCCCTCGGGGCGCATCGACGCTTCATCGAAGTCGAACAGCGCCGATTCCTGAAGGCGCAACTCAACGCCGCCGTGAGCGGGGTGGACTACGATTCCGACCTTCTGGTTGATCGCTTCTTCCTTCGTCCGGTTCAGGCCCGACGCGCAACCGGCAAGCATTGCTGTTGTTGCACATGCGTTGACAATGGTTCGAATAGCTTTCACTGCAAATCTCTTGAACGGATGCCGGGGCGAGGGAACCGATTATAGGGAAACGGAAATTGGTGAGTGTGAAATTAGATCAAAAGATGCGATGGCAGATTGAAGCGCGGTTGCTGGGAAAAAGCCCCTTGATTCTGGCCGCTTCCCGCTCGAATTACAATGCGTGGCTGGCATCACGCTTCATGCGGATTACAAACAGATTTGCGTCGCCGCCACGCGGCATGCGTTTTTTAAACATTTTGAGCTTCAACTTTGGAAGCAATTACAAGGACGTTTCATGAATCCACGCGATCAGACTTCTGACGACGAAAAGGATCGCACACGGCGGTTGCAACGTACCGCTTCGGGATTGCTATACACGGTCCTCGTGGCACTCGCCATCTGGATGATCCGCGACTTCATCCCCGCCGTCGTGTGGGCAGCGGTGATCGCCATTGCTTTGTGGCCATTGCTGACATGGCTGGAAAAGCGGCCATTGTTCCGGAACCGAAGCATCTGGCTTGCAATCGGCATGACTGTGGTGCTTGCGCTCGTGTTCGTGGTGCCGTTCATAGTGGTCGCGGCCCAGGCGGGAAGCGAGGCAAACGACCTGATCCGATGGGTTCAGGAATCGTTGCGAAGCGGGATCACCATGCCCGATCTGGTCAATCATCTGCCGATGGGATCGAAGCAGGTCGCCGCGTGGTGGCAGGAGAATCTTGCTACGCCTCTCGGTTCATCGCCGGCGGCCAAGCACTTTCACAGCGCAACCATTGTCGCGATGACGCGGCATTTCGGCGGGCGTGTCGCGCACGGGTTGATCGTGTTCAGCTTCATGCTCGTCACGTTGTTCTTCTTGTTCAAGGCGGGGTCGAAACTGGGTGAGCAACTGCTCGAAGGGTCGAGACGCGCGTTTGGATCGGATGGTGCGGCGCTTGCCCGGCGCATGGCGGATTCGGTTCGCAGCACGGTGACGGGTTTGGTCGTCGTGGGGCTCGGAGAAGGCGCGCTGCTGGGTGTGGCCTATGCCGTCACCGGTGTGCCACATGCGACGCTTCTCGGCATGCTGACCGCCGTTGCAGCCATGTTGCCGTTCTGCGCGCCGATTGTGTTTTTGGGCGCGGCTTTGTGGTTGCTGTCTCAAGGCGCAACGGTGGCTGCGATCTGCGTTGCGGTGTTTGGTTTCGTGGTCGTGTTCGTGGCCGAACATGCGGTGCGGCCGGTGCTGATCGGCGGCGCGGCGAGGTTGCCGTTCTTGCTCGTGCTCTTCGGCATTCTCGGCGGGGCGGAGACGTTTGGTCTGGTGGGATTGTTTATCGGGCCGGCGTTGATGACGATTCTGGTCGTGCTTTGGAATGACTGGGTGCATTGAGCCAGTAGCGTCCGATTGATAAAAAAGGCGGTCCAACTTTCGTTGGACCGCCTTTTCCTTTGTC
>NZ_CAXTGZ010000248.1:0-8274 GCF_964243625.1 uncultured Caballeronia sp. | reverse complement strand
GCAGTCGGGCGCGATATTGCACAGCAACGCCTTCGATCAGACCCGTCGGCGAAACCCGGTCCAAGCGACGCCTGATCCGCAGGGCCCGACCATAGACCGAACAGGAGTATCACGATGTCCGAAAACGCCGCAATCAATCGTCAGGTTCTGCTTGTCTCGCGCCCGCAAGGCGCGGCAAGCGTAGATAACTTCAAGCTCGTTGAAACGCCCCTTGCACCGCTGGCCGACGGTCAGCTACGCGTGCGCAACCACTACCTTTCACTCGATCCCTACATGCGCGGCCGAATGGACGATTCGAAATCGTACGCCGCGTCGCAACCGCTCAACGAAGTGATGATCGGCGGAACCGTGGGCGAGGTGGTGGAATCGAAGAATCCGAAGTTTGCAGTCGGTGACAAGGTCGTCGGAACCTATGGCTGGCAGGAATTCGGCACGTCGGACGGCAAGGGTCTGCGCAAGGTCGACGATACCCATATTCCGCTTTCAGCCTATCTCGGCCCGGTCGGCATGCCCGGCGTGACGGCGTGGCTTGGGCTGAACAAGATCATCGAACCGAAGGCGGGTGAGACGGTGCTCGTCAGCGCGGCGAGCGGCGCGGTGGGCAGCGTGGTCGGCCAGTTGGCGAAGGCGGCAGGATGCCGGGCGGTGGGCATCGCGGGGGGTGCAGACAAGTGCCGGTACGTGACCGAGACGCTCGGCTTCGATGCGTGCGTCGATTACAAGGCCGGCAACCTGTACGAGGACCTGAAGGCGGCCTTGCCGGATGGGGTCGACGGTTATTTCGAGAACGTCGGCGGGGAAGTGCTCGACGCCGTGTTGCCGCGCATGAACGCGTTCGGCCGTATTGCGTTGTGCGGGATGGTCGCGACCTACGACGGCTCGCCCATGCCGCTCAAGAAACCTTCGCTATTGCTCACACAACGGCTGAAGGTCCAGGGGTTTATCGTGAGTGAGTCGCCGGAAGTGTGGCCCGAAGCGCTCGCTCAGCTCGGGGGCCTCGTCGCGCAGAAAAAGCTGCAGTATCGTGAAAGCATCGCGCAAGGGCTCGAGAACGCGCCCGAAGCGTTTCTCGGCTTGCTCAAGGGCAAGAACTTCGGCAAACAGCTCGTCAAGCTGATCTGAGGCCGGGTGCACATCGAAGGGAGACACAGTGGATCAGTTCGACGGCAAGGTAGCGGTGATCACGGGCGCGGGCAGCGGCTTTGGCCGTGAGTTCGCGCTGAAGGGCGCGGCGCTCGGCATGAAGCTCGCACTCGCCGATATCGATGTCAAAGGCCTCACGGAAACCGTCGAGATGGCCCGTGCGTTGGGCGCGCAAGCGCTGGGCGTGCCGACAGACGTCTCCGATGCAAACCAGGTCGACGCCCTGGCACGCATGACCATGGACACGTATGACGCCGTGCACTTGTTGTTCAACAACGCGGGCGTCGGCGCAGGCGGATTCGTGTGGGAAAACAGTGCGAACGACTGGGCTTGGGTGTTCGGCGTCAACGTAATGGGCGTGGCGAACGGCGTGCGTGCGTTCACGCCGTTGATGCTCGCGCAGAACGAACCGGCGCATATCGTCAACACGGCGTCTGTCGCGGGTTTGTTGTCCGCGCCCGCAATGGGCGTGTACAACGCATCGAAGCACGCGGTCGTCGCATTGACCGAGACGCTTTATCACGACCTGAAGATCGTCGGCGCTCCCGTGGATTGTTCATTGTTGTGTCCGGCGTTCGTACCCACAGGAATCGCTCAGGCCGAGCGTGCGCGGCCTGAGGAATTGCGTAACGAAGAGCCCATGACGCCATCGCAAACCATGGCAGTCAAGCAGCTCACGAAAGCGGTAGAAGGCGGCAAGCTGAGTGCAAAAGAGGTGGCGGAAATCACTTTTGAGGCCGTGCGCCAACGCCGTTTTTACGTGCTGACGCATCCGAAGATCCTGGCGTCGGTGCAACTGCGCTTCGACGATGTCGCGCAAATGCGCAACCCGACCGATCCGCTTTCGCTGAAGCCCGAGGTGAGAGGGCGACCTTGAGCACCGATGTGTCACCATCGCGAGCTTTTACCGCCATCCTTTTCCCATGCCGCTGAATCCTGCCATTGCCCAGGTCCTCGAACTGATCGCGAAGGCGAAGCGGCCGCCGTTTCATACGCTGAGCGCTACCGCAGCGCGGGCATCGTATGAACGCAGTGCCCTGATCATCGATATCGCGCCGGCACCCATGTTCGATATCCAGGATCTGGCTATTCCCGCGCGAGACGGCGCGTCCATTCGCGCGCGGCTTTTTCATCCGGTCGAACCGGCGTGGACCTCCCCGGCGCCGACGCTCGTGTACTTCCACGGCGGCGGTTTCGTGGTGGGGAGCATCGATACCCATGCGGCCCTGTGCCGGCGTCTCGCAGCAGATTCGGGGTGCGCGGTGGTATCGGTGGATTACCGGCTCGCCCCTGAGCACACGTTTCCGACCGCCGTCCACGATGCCTTCGATGCCCTCACGTGGCTCCACGCACAGGCCTCATCGTTCGGGCTCGACAGCGCGCGTTTCGCCATTGGCGGCGACAGCGCTGGCGGCACACTCGCCACGGTCTGCGCGGTGCTCGCCCGCGATGCGGGTATCGCGTTGCGCCTGCAGTTGCTGATCTATCCCGGCGTCAGCGCGCGTCAGGACACGCCGTCGTACGCGCAATTCGCGGAAGGTCACGTCCTGACGGCGAAAACGGTCAAATGGTTCTTCAAGCATTATCTGCGCGAAGAAAAGGACCGCGACGACTGGCGTTTCGCGCCCCTGGATGCGCGAGGACCGATGCCATCGTTTGAAGGTATTGCACCCGCGTGGATTGCCGCTGCCGATCACGACCCGCTCTTCGATGAAAACGTCGCCTACGCGGCGAAACTCGAACGCGAGCACGTGCCCGTCGAACTGGTCCGCTACGAAGGCATGACGCACGAGTTCTTCAAGATGGGCGGACTGGTGCCGGACGTCGCGAAGGCGCATGCCGACGCGGCGAGTGCGTTGCGTCGTTATCTCGACGTCGAAAGTTGATCAGCGGGCGATCACAAACGCGTCGCTGATCTCAAAGTTGCCGGGGCGAACGATCTTGTGTGAACCGTCGTCGTCGCTGAGTTCCTTGATTTGCAGCTCGATTTGATCGCCTGCAGATGAAACACGCAGCGCCGTCGTGCTCCGCGTCCCATACCCATCCGACTCGATAAACGCCGCCGACAACACACGTTCGCGTTCAAGCGAAAGGCCCGTCGAGGGCAGCAGGGCGTCATCGGCAATATGCGGGTTGCGCATCGTCCCGATCAGCAGATCCAGCGGTGGCTGAACCCGGTCTCCGGTGTGAACGAGATCGCGAAGCGCGTCGCGTTGGGCGACGAGCTTTGGCCACGGCGTATTCAGCAAGCTGTTCGATAAACCATGGATACCGGCCTCAAGGCGTGCGGGCGGCGCATCGGCGCGATTGCCGTACCACGCCAGTTCGCGCCGCGTGAAGTCGCCGACAATCAGGTTGAAGCCGTTGTACAGATGCCCGTTGCGGGCGACGTCGTCCAGATAAGCGAGCGGCGCGACAATTTCTCCCGACAAGAAATCACTGACGAGCGCACCGCGGGTGGGCGCGCTAGGCCGCACCTCGGTCGGCGCCCGATAGTTCGTCAATGCAGCAAACCGGCCATCGCGTGTCACGCCCAGCCACGTCCCGCCGCCCGTGAGGTCGCGTCCGGCGAGCATGCCCGGCGCGTCCTTCCACCAATGCATCGGCTGGGTTTCGCGGCTGTAGAACTCATCGCGATTGGCGGCGAGCGTGAGCATCGGATGATTCGATGCCGAAGACCCCGCTTCCGGCTGCCAATCGAAGACGATCAGGCACATGAACGCCTCAGACTTCTGTGGGGAAGGCGTACGGCAGCGGCGAGAACTTCAGCACAGGACCATCCGCCGCGCCCACATGCACCGATCCCTGTTCCAGCGCCGCAAGCTTGATTTCCACGAGCGCATCCACGCCGCCATCGGGCGCGCTCGCTACGTTGACCACGAGGCCGCAGGGCTGGCCGGGGTCGTCGGAGTGGAACAGTTCGTCGCCGGCTTTGGCCATTTCCGCATGCGCGAGCGATGTGCGCCGCTTGATCGTGCCGCGATACTGGCTGCGCGCGACCACTTCCTGACCCGGATAACAGCCTTTCTTGAAGTTGACGCCGCCGAGCACGTCGAAGTTGACCATTTGCGGGACGAACTGCTCGGACACCGGCTGTGTGATGCGCGGTTCGCCCGCGTGAATGTCGAGCCAGTCCCACACTTCGGCGCTCGCGCGAGTCAGTTTCTTTTCCAGCGCGGCGAGATGCGAATCGACTTCTGCCTTCGGGCCGACCCACAGGAAACGCGGACGGCCGGCGGCATCGGGTACGCGGATCAGCGAACCGAGCGGACCCTCCACTTTCACGTGCACGCCGTCGGGCATGGCATCGAAGAGATGAGACAGCGCGTCGCGCACGTCGCCTGCAAAACCGACGGCGGTCAGCGCCGGAGTGGCATCCGCCAGCTTGGCTTTTGCGCGCATCACGAACATGGACAACCGCTTCTGCACGGTGGCCTGCAAGTCGGCGGCGATCATCAAACGCACTGCGTCCCCGGCACGCCACATCAGGAATGACGCCATCAAGCGGCCTTTCGGCGAGCAATACCCCGCCAGACGCGCGGTCGATGCATCCAGGTGCTGGACGTCGTTCGTCAGTTGCGTGTGAAGAAAGGCGGCGGCGTCGTCGCCGGTTGTATCGATGAAACCAAACTGCGTGAGCGGCGCGAAAATTCCGCCGCTGAGCACAGCCTTGAAAGGAGAAGCAGCGGGTGTACCGGTCGAAGAATTCATGGACCTGACTTGGACGATGGCGAACAAGTATTATATGGGTCTTACCTAGAGCGTGTTTCGCATGTCCCTTTTGAAGAAATGTCTGGTCGCGGCGGTCGTCGCGGTCGTGGTTGCCGGTGCGCTCGTCGCGGGCATGTTCAAGTGGGCGAATAGCCCGGTCGACCTGGCCTCGCCCGAACTCGACATCACCATCAAGTCCCACAGTACGCTGAAAAGCGTGAGCACCCAGCTCGATCGCGGCGGCGCCCATATGCGCCCCGAGCTGTTCGTGCTGATGACGCGCGTGCTCGGCCTGTCGTCGCAGTTGAAATCCGGCAATTACGCGTTCAAGGAAGGCATCACGCCCTACGAGATGCTGCAAAAAATCGCGCGTGGCGACGTGAACGAATACGTGGCGACGATCATCGAAGGGTGGACGTTCCAGAAAATGCGCAACGAGCTGGACGGCAATCCGGCGCTCCAGCACGACACCGCGGGCATGACGGATACCGATCTGCTGAAGGCCATCGGCGCGCCGGACGACGTGATTGCGAAGGCGACGGCGGAGGGTCTGTTTTTCCCCGACACCTACCTCTTCGATAAAGGCACGAGCGACATCGCCGTCTACAAACGTGCGTACAAACTGATGCAGATGCGCCTGACGGAAGCCTGGAACACGCGTGCACAGAACCTGCCGTACAAGACGCCGTATGAAGCGCTGATCATGGCGTCGATCGTGGAGAAGGAAACCGGGCGCGCCGCCGACCGGCCATTGGTCGCGGCCGTGTTTGCGAACCGGCTGCGCATCAACATGCCTTTGCAGACCGACCCGTCAGTGATCTACGGCCTGGGCCCGGCTTACGGCGGCCGGCTCAAGAAGAAAGATTTACAAACCGACACTCCGTACAATACCTACACGCGCATGGGCCTGCCGCCCGGTCCGATCGCCTTGCCCGGCGTCGCGGCGCTGGCAGCGACGGTCAACCCTGCGTCGAGCAGCGCGCTGTATTTCGTGTCGCGCGGCGACGGCAGCAGCTTCTTTTCAGACAATCTCGGCGACCACAATCGGGCCGTCGACAAGTACATCCGGGGACAATGATGGTGCGCGGCAAATTCATCACGTTTGAAGGCATCGACGGGGCGGGTAAGACAACGCACCTCGGGTGGTTCCGCGAACGTCTGGAAGAGAAGATCGCATCGGCCGGCCACTCGGTCGTGATGACGCGCGAACCCGGCGGCACGGCGCTCGGCGAAAGCCTGCGGGAATTGCTTCTCAATCAGCCGATGGACCTCGAAACCGAGGCGCTGCTGATGTTCGCCGCGCGCCGGGAGCATCTGGCGCTTGTGATCGAGCCGGCGCTGGCGCGCGGCGACTGGGTGCTGTCGGATCGTTTTTCCGATGCCACCTTCGCGTATCAGGGCGGCGGCCGGGGTCTGCCGCGCGACAAGCTCGAAGCACTGGAGCGCTGGGTGCAGGGCGGATTTCAACCGGATCTGACCGTACTTTTCGATGTCCCGACGAACGTGGCCAGCGAACGCCGGGGCGCGGTACGTGCGCCGGACAAGTTCGAAAGCGAGTCCGATTCGTTCTTTGCGCGGACGAGAGCCGAGTATCTGCGTCGGGCGGCGGAATCACCGGGCCGGTTCCTGGTAATCGACGCAACACGGTCGGTCGCAGATATACAGAAAAAACTTGAGGAAGTAGTTTCAAGCATCTGATTTTAAAGCGAATTTATTGAAAAGTTGAAGTTAATTGTAATTTTCAACAACGCAGCTTAAATTACTGATTTGAAAGAATTTTCATGATCTATCCGTGGCAAACCGACGACTGGGCTCAACTTGAGCAACTGCGCGCAAGCTGGCCGCATGCGTTGTTGCTGCATGGGCGCGCGGGCATCGGGAAATTGCAGTTCGCGCAACATCTCGCACAGAGCCTTTTGTGCGAAGCACCGACTGCGACGCGGGAACCGTGCGGTCATTGCGTCGCTTGCCTCTGGTTTAGCCAGGGCAATCACCCTGACTATCGGGCGGTGCTTCCGGAAGCGCTCGCCGGCGAACTGACCAGCGACGAAAAGCCGGATGCCGATGAAGGCAAGAAAACCAAGGTGCCGAGCAAGGAGATCAAGATCGATCAGGTGCTCGGCCTGTCGAATTTCTTCAGCCTCGGCTCGCACCGGGGCGGCGCGCGCGTCGTAATGATTTATCCCGCCGAATCCATCAACGTGTTTGCCGCGAACGCTTTGCTCAAGACGTTGGAAGAGCCTCCGGCGGGCGTTGTGTTTATCCTGGTGACGGCGCGTATCGACCGGTTGTTGCCGACGATCATCAGCCGATGCCGCCAATGGCCGATGACCCTCCCGGCCGCCGAACCTTCCGTAGCCTGGCTCACGCAGCAAGGCGTTCAGCAACCGGCGGCGCTGCTTGCGGAAGCGGGCGGTGCGCCACTGACTGCGCTGGCGCTCGCCAACGACGAAAACCGCGCCCTCCGTGATTTCGCGTTGGCGCAGTTGGCGGCGGGTCCCGGCTGCGATGCGTTTGCATGCGGCGAGAACCTGCAGAAACTACCCGTTCCGATGGTCCTCGGCTGGATGCAGCGCTGGCTCTACGATGTGCTGGCGCAAAAAACGGCGGGGCGGCCGCGGTATTTCCCGGCGGCATCGAAGGCGCTGGAACGCTGCGCCGCGCAGCTCGATGTGGACAGGTTTTCCCACTATCAAAAGTCGGTGACGCGCCAGCGCGCGGTGGAGAATCATCCGCTCAACGCGCGGCTGGTTTTCGAAGAGCTGTTTCTGGGCTATCGCGACGTGTTCAACGCCGCCTGACTTGCCATTCACGTCCGTAAACATTCATTCGCAAAAGCAAAACGCACCATGACTCTCCATTTCCGCGACGCGGTTCTCGATGATCTTCCCGGCATCGTGGCTATCTACAACTCCACGGTGCCCTCGCGGCTCGTGACGGCCGATCTGGAGCCGGTGACGGTCGAAAGCCGTCTCGCCTGGTTTCATGCGCATGGACCGAAAGCCCGGCCGCTTTGGGTCGTGGAAGAAAACGGCGCGATTGTCGCGTGGCTGAGCTTCTCCGATTTCTACGGACGTCCGGCTTATTTGCGCACGGCCGAAGTCAGCATCTATCTGCACGAGAAAACGCGCGGACGCGGCCTGGGAACGCAGTTGCTGGAAGCAGCATTGGAACGCGCGCCGGAACTGGGTATCGATACGTTGCTCGGTTTCGTGTTCGGCCATAACGACCCGAGCCTGCGCCTGTTCCGCCGCTTCCAGTTCGACGTCTGGGGCACGCTGCCGCGCGTCGCGGTGCTGGACGGCATAGAGCGCGATCTCGTGATTCTCGGCCGCCGGCTGATCCCGCAATCCGCCGGCTAATCAAAGCCTTGTCGGAAATCACCACGGAACCACCATGTTCGTCGATTCACATTGCCAC